>CAYYZZ010000010.1:0-25905 GCA_964476235.1 uncultured Streptomycetaceae bacterium
TTAAGAGCCCCTAACATGATGAAACGCACGATGCGCTGTCACGATTTTGGCTCAGGGCGCGAAGCGAGCCGCAGCCCATATAGAAATATTGGCAAGGGGAGCGACAAAGCCATGGGCCAAAACTCGTGCCAGCCCCTGAATTGCCATTGGATATTAAAATGCCTGTGCCGGGGTTGCGGCCAAAATCGGCGCTTACTTTGTCGGCCGGCTTGGCCATATCGACATATGACCTGCGCCGTCCTTCGCGTCATCACCAATTTTGGCTCGCAACGCACGCGTGTTTCATCATGTTAGGGGCTCTAAGGACAACCATGCTACGAACAATCACGGCAACGCTCCTGGTAATGACCGGTCTCGCGGCCGGGCCCGCGCATGGCAGCGAGGCCGCCATCCGGCAGGCGTTTCAGTCCAGGATTCCCGAGGTGGCGGTGGAAAGCGTCGGCAAGACGCCGATGCCCGGCCTCTACGAGGTCATCGCGAGCGGGCATATCTTCTACGTCGACGAGAAGGCCAACTTCGTGATCCGCGGCACGCTGTTCGACGCCAGGACGCCGACGATGCGGAATGTCACCCTGGCGCGAAATTCGGAGCTGACTGCGCAAGCCCTCAGCAAGTCGACCGATAACGCGATCAAGCGCGTGCGCGGCAACGGCAAACGCTTGATCTATACCTTCGAGGATCCCAACTGCGGCTATTGCAAACGGCAGCAGCAGGAGCTGATCAAGCTCAACGATGTCACCATTTACACCTTCCTGTGGCCCATACTCTCGCCGGATTCGGTGGAGAAATCCCGGGCGATCTGGTGTAACAAAGACCGCGCCAAGGCGTGGGAAGACCTCATGCTGCGCGGTGTGGCGCCCCAGCAGAATGAAGCCAAGTGCGACACCCCGATCGAGAAGAACATGGAGATGGCGCGGCGCTTTGGCGCGCAAGGCACGCCGGCCGTCTTTCTTGCCGATGGCCGCATGCTCGGCGGCTATGTGACGGCCGACAAGATCGAAGAAGGCTTCAAGTCGCCGGCCTCGAAGTAGGAATTTGCCGCGCCTCCACGCGACAAATTCCTTATGGCAGCCTGCGAGACGCTGGTCGAGCAGGCTGCCATCGGTCAACAAGGGATAACGCGGGGCGTTATCCCTTGAATGGACAGCGCGGTATACGCCCCTTACCGGTCTTCATATCACACAGGAGCCTGGTCCCGGCTCCGGCTGGCGCTCGCGGTTTCGGTATTCTCTCACCTGCTATTTGCAGCAGCCTTGGTGTCCGAGGTGCCCCAGAGGAGCGCGCAGGTCTTTGGTGCCGCTCCGATCATGGTGCGGCTCGAGTACCTGTCCCGGGTGCCGCCGGCCGGCCCGGCCGTCGCAGACCCGGACGAGCCTCCAATACCGCGTCGGATAGACCGGCGTACCGCGGCTTCAGGCGGCGAAAGACCCGCAGCGCTGCTCTCGGAGGTTTCGGCAACGAAGCCTGACCTGGCTGCGCCGCTCGCGTTGCCGCAGGTCCCCGACCCGACCGTTTACACGGCACGCGATCTCGACAGCTACCCCAGGCCGGTCGTGCCGCTGGATGCCGGTCGGCTTGAAGATCCCGCAGCAGGCAAATCGGTTTCGGTTCGGTTCGAGTTGATCATCGACGAGCACGGCATCGTGAACGACGTAGCTCTCACCGGACCGGGACCGGCTGGCCTTCTGGAAACGGAGTTGCGTGCCATGCTCGCAGCGGCCCGCTTCATCCCGGCGCGCAAGGACGGGCGCGCCGTGAAGAGCCGGGTGTTGTTGAGCATCAACCTGATCGTGAAGAACGGCGACCGTTGACAGGTTTACTGAATCCTCGATCCCGGGTCCGGAATCCTGAATGTATTCGGCAGCAGCACCCACATCCTGAGCGACTGCTTCATGCGCCCGGCCTCGCGCGTGGCCTCATCCCCGAACCCCCAGAAAAAATCCGCCCGCACCGGCCCCCGGATTGCGCCGCCCGTATCCTGCGCCAGCATCAGGCGGTTAAGCGGCCGGCTGGAGAGCGGCCAGGTGGTCGCGATATAGACCGGGGCGCCCAGCGGAACAAAGCCCGGGTCCACCGCCACGCTGCGGCGAGCGGTGAGCGGCACGCCGAGCGCGCCCAGCGGGCCCGGCAGGTCGGCGGGCAGCTCGCGGAAAAACACGTAACTCGCGTTCTGGTTAAGCAGCTCGGCTACTTTGCCGGGGTTCGCGCGCGCCCATGCCTTGATGCCCTGCATCGAGGCCTTCTCCAGCGGCAGCTCGCCGCGCTCGACCAGCAGCCTGCCGATCGAGCGGTAGGGATGGCCGTTCTGGTCGGCATAGCCGAGACGGAGGATCTCGCCGCTGTCGAGCGCGATGCGCCCCGAACCCTGGATCTGGAGGAAGAAGAGTTCGATGGCGTCGTCCACCCAGACGATTTCCCTGCCGGCGCTCGCGCCGCGGCCCTGCTCGATCTGCGCGCGGTCGTAGTAGGGCACGATGCGCCGGCCCTCGATCCGGCCGCGCAGCCGCAGGCCCTTGAGTTCCGGATGAAGGTCGGTGAGATCGACCACCAGCAGGTCGTCCGGCAAGCCGTACACGGGATGACGGTAGCGCGAGGTGGGCTTGCGGCTGCCTTTGAGCAGCGGCTCGTAGTAGCCGGTGATCAATCCATCCTCGCCGCCATCGGCGCGGGTGAGCTGGAACGGAGTGAAATTGAGCTCGAAGAAGCGGCGAGCCTGCTGCCGGTCGGGATCTTTGATGCTTTCCGCTGCGGCGCAGACCTCTCGCCAGGCATCCTGCTTCGCGAGCGCACGGCAGCTGATGAGCATGGATTCCCAGGCAAGCGCCGGGTTCTCTTCCTGCCATTCCGGCAGATCCTGCCAGCTGGCCTGGCGCAGCGCGCCGGCCATGCCCGCGGCCGGCGGCTTGGCAGCAGGCGTTTCCTTGGGCGGGACGGGTTTCGGCGCGGGCTGCGGCTTGATGCTTTCGCAGCCCGCCAGGACGAGCAACGAGCCGAACAATAACGCGCGCAGGCTGCGCATTGGGTGCTGGAGCGGCGATTCGATAAAGTGCTGCATTACACTCTAGATTGAAAGTATAGACCGGGTTTCGCTATGGATGGTTTCTTCCTGCTGCTGCTCGAAGCGGTCGTGGCGCTGGCGCTGCTCGTCTTCATCGTGTGGTGGACCTGGCCGCGCAGCAAGCCGCGCGACGGGCGCGACGGCGACAAAACTCCTCACCGCCAAGGACGCAATGAAAATCAGTAATTAACCGCTAAGGCGCCAAGAAACTCAACAAACAATACGAACCGCCAAGAACGCCAAGCACGCCAGGAAATTCAAAAATCAGGGATTTAACTTCCAATAGTCAGGCGCAAATATCGCGCCGCTTTTTTGCTCATCGTCTGTGTGGTTCTGATTATTGTTTCTCTTGGCGGCCTTGGCGCGCTTGGCGGTTCAAATATTGAATTGGTCTTCTTGGCGTCTTGGCGGTTCAATCGGTTATCGTTCACAGTCTCTCCAGCCGTATCCGCCGGAACCAGCCGCCGGCAACGGCCGGCTCGTCGCTGATCACGCGCAGGTTCGGCACATCAAGAAGGATGTCCTCGAACACTGCATCGAGCCGTGTCACCATGCGCGCAACGAGCGGATTGAGCAGGCGCCGCAGTGGAGCGCTTTGCCCGCGCTTGAGAAACTTGTCGAATATCAGTATGCCGCCGCCCGGCCGCACAACGCGCGCGGTTTCCGCCAGCGCGCGTGCCGCGTCCGGGACCACCGCCAGGATCAGGTGCAGGACGGCGTGATCGAAGCTCGCGTCCCGGAAAGGAAGCGCAAGGCTGTCGCCCTGGACTGCGGCAAACTCGAGGTCCGCCGCACGCCGCAGGGAGCGAGCGAGCATGGCGCGAGTGAGATCCAGCCCGACGTAGCGGTGGGCTCGCGGCAGAAACGGGAGGTCGAGCCCGCTGCCCACGCCGTTGACGAGCACCCGGCTTGGTCCATCACGGGGGAGCGCCGCAATACTGGTGCGGCAGGCCGCCGTGAATGCTGTGCCGGCGACGAGATCGTAAAAGGGGGCGAGGAGGGTGTAACTGAGCCGCAAGCTCATCGAAGCCAAATGTTGAATGTTAAATGTTAAATGTTGAATTTTGAATTGGAGCGCGGTTTTTCCAACTCAACACTCAACATTCAAAACTCAACATTCATGTCAGTGCAGGACGCGCGGCATGGAGAGCATGAACTCGGGTATCGGCGCATCAAATTGCACGCCGTCCTCCGCGACCATCTGGTAGCTGCCGCGCATGGTGCCGACCGGCGTGGCGATGGCGGTGCCGCTGGTGTACTGGAAACTTTCGTTGGGACGGAGCAGCGGCTGTTCGCCGATCACGCCGGCGCCGCGCACTTCCTGCACTTGGTTGTTGGAGTCGGTAATGACCCAGTGGCGGCTCACCAGCTGCGCCGGCACCGTGCCGGTGTTGGTGATGGTGATGGTGTAGGCAAAAACGTAGCGGCCGATGCCCAAGTCGGACTGGTCCGGGATGAAGGCGGTGCGCGCCGCGACCGTGATGTCGTATTTCTTGTCCGTCATGCGCCGATTCTTGATCATTTCGCCGTGGCGCGCAAGAACGGGTACAATCTCGGCGTTTCTCCAAGAGGCTGTTTCAAGTTGAATGAAACAGTCGCTGATGGTGGGGAGCACGAGGGGAATATCCCCTCGTATGTAAATGAAACAGCCCCTGATGGTGGGGAGCACGAGGGGAATATCCCCTCGTATTGTTACCGTCCCTAGAAGCGCTCATGGCGAAAACCTACCGCATCGCTCCCAGCATCCTGTCGGCCGACTTCGCCCGTCTGGGCGAGGAAGTGCAGAGCGTTATTGCCGCCGGCGCCGACCTCGTGCATTTCGACGTGATGGACAACCATTACGTTCCCAACCTGACAATCGGCCCGCTGGTGTGCGAGGCGATCCGGCCGCTCACCAAGGCCCTCATCGACGTGCACCTCATGGTAAAGCCGGTGGACCGCATCGTGCCGGATTTCGCCAAGGCCGGGGCGAATATCATCTCGTTCCATCCCGAGGCCTCCGAGCACGTGGACCGCACCATCGCGTTGATCAAGGACCAGGGCTGCAAGGCGGGCTTCGTGCTCAACCCCGCCACGCCGCTCTCCCATCTCGACCATGTCATCGACAAGCTGGACCTGGTGCTGGTCATGTCGGTGAACCCCGGGTTCGGGGGGCAGAAGTTCATCCCTCAGGCGCTGAAGAAGCTCGCCGCCGTGCGGAGCCGAATCGACGCGACCGGGCGCGATATCTGGCTCGAGGTGGATGGCGGCGTGAAGGTGGACAACATCGCCGAGATCGCGCGAGCCGGCGCCGACACCTTCGTGGCAGGCTC
Source organism: uncultured Streptomycetaceae bacterium (assembly GCA_964476235.1). GTDB lineage: Bacteria > Pseudomonadota > Gammaproteobacteria > Burkholderiales > SG8-41 > SG8-41. Next base: position 5,371 of record CAYYZZ010000010.1, read on the forward strand.
CGCTATCTTCGGCACCAAGGACTACAAGGCCACCGTGGCCGCGATGCGTGCCGAACTGGCGAAGGCTTAGAAGCTTTTGCCGCAAAGGCGCAAAGACGCCAAGAAATCGCAAGGGGTTTCAGAAAGCTCCCGTATAGGAATCTTCGCGTTGTCTTTGCGCCTCTGCGTCTCTGCGGCTTAATCAATCATGAGTGATCGTTTTCCGCTGCGCGTCAAGGCGGTGACGATCGACCTCGACGGCACGCTGGCGGACACCATTCCCGACCTCGCGGCCGCGGCCAACAGCATGCTGGGCGAGCTGGGCCGTGCCGCCCTCGACGTGGATCGGATCCGCACTTTCGTCGGCAAGGGCATCCCCAAGCTGGTCGAGCGCACGCTGGCCGATTCGTTTGGCCCCGCCGTTTCAGCCGACCTGATGGCGCGGGCGCTGCCCATCTACGAGCGTTGCTATGCTGAAGTCAATGGCCTGCACACCGAGATCTATCCCGGTGTTGACGAGGGATTGCAGGCATTGCGCGACATGCAACTGCCGCTGGCCTGCGTGACGAACAAGTCCGGGCGTTTCACGGCGCCGTTGCTCGAGCGCCTCGATCTCGCGCGCTTTTTCGAGCAGGTCATCGCGGGCGATACGCTGCCGCAGAAGAAACCCGACCCCGCGCAGCTGATCCATGCGTGCAGCGGCTTCGGCATCGCGCCGGGAGAAATGCTGATGATCGGTGACTCGGGTAACGACGCCGAAGCTGCCCGTGCCGCGGGATGTCCCGTGTTCTGCGTTATCTACGGCTACAACGAGGGGCGGGATGTGCGCGAACTCGATGTAGATGCTATAGTACCGTCGCTTATCGAAGCCGCACGGTTGATTCAAAAAGCCTAGAAAAGCCTAGTCATGGACCACACGGATCACGGAACCGAGAAACAGGCGTCGCTCGCCTGGGGCCGCTGGCGCCGCTGGCGCCGCCAGTAAGTTCTTGCGCGCCTCGCGCGCCTGTATTTTTCGCCCGTTTCTCGACCGTTTTTCGTGGAGTGACCGATGACCGAAGCTGATTTCAACCGGCTTGCCGCGGCGGGCTACAACCGCGTGCCTGTCGTGCTCGAGACTTTCGCCGATCTCGACACGCCCCTTTCCATCTACCTCAAGCTGGCCAATCGGCCGTACAGCTACCTGCTGGAATCAGTCGTGGGCGGCGAGCGTTTTGGCCGCTACTCGTTCATCGGGCTGCCGGCGGAGACGCGGATCGAGGTGCGAGGGGAAACCTGCACCGAGTTGCGTGGCGATCGAGCGGTCGGGGAGAAGCGGGCCCCCGATCCGCTGGCCTACATCGGCGACACTCTCGCGCGCTTCAAGGTGGCGCAGGACGCGAGCCTGCCGCGTTTCTGCGGCGGCCTGGTCGGCTACTTCGGCTACGACACGGTGCGCTACATCGAGCGGCGGCTCGCGGCGACGAAAAAGCCCGACCCGCTCGGCACCCCCGACATCCTGCTGCTCGTCTCCGAAGAGATCGCGATTGTGGACAACCTGACGGGGAAGCTCACGCTCGTGGTCTATGCCGAGCCGGGCAAGGCGGGCGCGTTCCAGGCGGCGCGCGCGCGGTTGAAGCAGTTGCTCGCTAAACTGCGGGAGCCGGCAACGATTCCCGCGGACGTGCGCGGGCCCTCCGAGCCGGCAGTCTCGGGCTTCGGAGAGGCGGCCTACCACAAGGCGGTGGAGCGCGCGAAGCATTACATCTTCGAGGGCGACATCATGCAGGTCGTGCCCTCGCAGCGCATGTCGAAACCGTTTCGCGCCTCGCCGCTCGCGCTCTACCGCGCGCTGCGCACCATCAACCCGTCTCCCTACATGTACTACTTCGACTTCGGTGGCTTTCACGTGGTAGGTGCTTCGCCCGAGATCCTGGCCCGCCTCGAGGGCGACACGGTGACGGTGCGTCCCATCGCCGGCACGCGCCGCCGCGGTGCGACACCCGCGGAGGACGCCGCGCTGGAAAAAGAATTGCTTGCGGACGAGAAAGAGCGCGCCGAGCACCTCATGCTGGTGGACCTGGGCCGGAACGATGCGGGGCGCGTCGCGCAGACCGGCACCGTCAAGGTGACCGAGCAGATGATCGTCGAACGCTATTCGCACGTGATGCACATCGTCTCTAACGTCGAAGGCAAGCTCAAGCCCGGGTTGAACGCGATCGACGTGCTGCGCGCGACTTTTCCCGCCGGTACCGTCTCCGGCGCGCCCAAGGTGCGGGCAATGGAAATCATCGACGAGCTGGAGCCCGTGAAGCGCGGCGTCTATGCCGGGGCGGTAGGCTACCTCGGATTTCATGGCAACATGGACGTCGCCATCGCGTTGCGAACGGCGGTGGTCAAGAACGGCACGCTCTACGTGCAGGCCGGTGGAGGGATCGTCGCCGACTCGCAACCGGCGGCCGAGTGGCAGGAAACGCAGAACAAGGCAAAAGCCTTGCTGAGGGCCGCCGAGATGGCCGAGTCCGGTCTCGACACCAAGATCGATTGAACCGCGGAGACGCTGAGGCACTGAGAAAGACAATGATGAAGTCTGATATATCGTTCATTCATCTCCGCGTCTCTGCGCCTCTGCAGTGAAGGATTTTTTATGCTGCTAATGATCGACAACTACGATTCCTTTACCTACAACCTCGTCCAGTACCTGGGCGAGCTGGGCCAGGAAGTGAAGGTCTATCGCAACGACGAGATCATGCTCGAGGGTGTCGAAAAACTCAAGCCCGCGCACATCGTCATCTCGCCGGGGCCCTGCACGCCGAATGAGGCCGGGATTTCGGTGCCGCTCATCAAGCATCTTGCCGGGAAGGTGCCGATCCTCGGCGTCTGTCTCGGCCATCAGGCGATCGGCCAGGCGCTGGGCGGAAAGATCGTCCACGCGAAACAACTCATGCACGGCAAGACATCCGCCATCCATCACGACAACCGCGGCGTTTTCCGCGGATTACCCGATGCTTTTACTGCGACGCGCTATCATTCACTGGTGATCGAGCGGGCGAGCCTGCCCGCCTGTCTCGAAGTGAGCGCGTGGACCGACGACGGCGAGATCATGGGCGTGCGCCACAAGGACCTCGCGATCGAGGGCGTGCAGTTCCATCCCGAGTCCATCCTCACCGAGCACGGCCACCAGCTGCTTCAGAACTTCCTGAAAGGGGCAAAGCCATGACACCGCAAGAAGCGCTTGCGCGCGTGATCGAGCACCGCGAGATCTTCCGGGAGGAGATGCTCTCGCTCATGCGGGCGATCATGAGCGGGGAGGTCACGCCCACCCTGATTGCGGCGATCATTGTCGGACTGCGCGTGAAGAAGGAAACCATCGGGGAGATCGCCGCGGCGGCGGAAGTGATGCGCGAATTTGCCACCAAGGTTCCCGTCAAGAACCCCGACAGTCTCATCGACATCGTCGGCACAGGAGGCGACGGCGCGCACACGTTCAACATTTCGACCGCAGCGACCTTCGTCTGCTCCGCGGCGGGCGCCCGTGTCGCGAAACACGGCAACCGTTCCGTTTCCAGCAAGTCGGGCAGCGCCGACGTGCTGGAGGCGCTCGGCGCTAACATCAACCTCAAGCCGGAGAGCATCGGCCGCTGCATCGACGAAGTGGGGGTGGGCTTCATGTTCGCGCCGTTGCACCATGGCGCGATGAAGCATGCCGCCCCGGTGAGGCGGGAGCTTGGCGTGAAAACGATCTTCAACATCCTTGGCCCGCTCACCAACCCGGCGGGCGCGAAGCTGGAGCTGATGGGGGTATTCCACCCTGATCTCGTCGGCATCCAGGCGCGCGTGCTGCAGCAACTCGGCAGCCGGCACGTGATGGTGGTGCACGGTCTGGAGGGGCTCGATGAGATCTCGATCTCCGGGCCGACCATGGTGTGCGAGCTCAAGGACGGCAAGATCCACGAGTACGGCATTGCGCCGCAGGATTTCGGGCTGAAAACGCACGACGGCTCCGCGATCCGGGTGGACGGCGTCGAGCGGTCGAAAGCGATGGTGCTGGCGGCGCTCGACAACGAGCCAGGCGCTGCGCGCGACATCGTCGCGTTGAACGCGGGCGCCAGCATCTATGTCGCGGGACTGGCGCCGACCCTGGCGGAAGGCGTGCAGAAGGCCCTGGCGGTCATCGCCAGCGGAGCGGCGCGCAAGAAGCTCGACGCCTTCGTCGGCTTCACGCAGGCCGCAAAAGACCAATGAACCGCAGAGGCGCAGAGACGCAGAGAGAGAATGGGTCAATGAGTTCCATGAAATCTCTGCGCCTCCGCGTCTCCGCGGTTAGTTCCTATGACTGACGTACTGCAGCGCATCCTCGCGGTGAAAGCCGGGGAGGTTACGCGCGCGAAGAACGCCCGGCCGATGGGCGTGCTGCAGAACGAGGCGCGGCAGGCGGCGCCTGCGCGCGACTTCGTCGGTTCGCTCCGGGCTAAAATCACGGCGGGTAAACCAGCCGTGATCGCCGAAATCAAGAAAGCAAGCCCAAGCCGCGGCGTGCTGCGCGAGAATTTAGACCCTGGAGCGATCGCCGCGAGCTACGAACGCCACGGCGCGGCCTGCCTGTCGGTGCTGACCGACGCGCAGTTCTTCCAGGGCGGGCTCGACCACATGAGGCAGGCGCGCGCGGCGTGCAAGCTGCCGGTGCTGCGCAAGGACTTCACCATCGATCCCTACCAGGTGCACGAGGCGCGTGCCGCGGGAGCGGATTGCATCCTGCTCATCGTCGCCGCGCTCGATGCCGCACGCATGCGGGACCTGGAAGCGACGGCGCACGAGCTCGGCATGGCGGTGCTGGTCGAAGCGCACGATGCGGCCGAGCTGGAGCTGGCCCTCAAGCTCAAGACGCCCCTGATCGGCATCAACAACCGCAACCTTCGCACTTTCGAGACCCGGCTCGAAACCACGCTGGGTCTCCTTGCGCACATTCCCGCGGGACGCCTGGTGGTGACCGAGAGCGGCATACTCTCGCCGTCCGACGTCGCTCACATGCGCGATCACAAGGTGGGATGTTTCCTGGTCGGAGAGGCCTTCATGAGGGCGGCCGATCCGGGCATCGAGCTTGGACGGCTGTTCGCGGAGGCCGCCTGAGAACCCGTAACAAAATCAAGAAATACTAGTGCCGTTCCAACTATCTGTGGCAAATCTAGCCGGTTCTGGAGGACTCGATTGTCGCAGATAAGCGAGCGATCTACGCTAGGAATATCAAGTTGGAACGGCACTAGCCGCAGATAAACGCCGATAAACGCCGATCAAGATCAAGAACCAGCCACAGAGATCTGGCAAAATAGTGCCCATGTTGCCCAAGCTCGATGAGTTGATCGTCGCCTTCGACAAGGGTCTGCGCACGGTCTTCGCGCCGGCGCATTCGCTACGCGCTACGCCGGGCCGGGATCTGCCCGAGGCCGACATGACGGACGGGCAACGCCGGCTCTCCACGTCGCTGATGCGGGTCAATCACACCGGGGAAATCTGCGCGCAGGCGCTCTATCAGGGGCAGGCGCTCACCGCTCGCGACTCGCGGGCGAGGGCGGCGTTAGAGCAGGCCGCCCGGGAAGAGACCGAGCATCTTGCCTGGACTGAACGCCGGATCGAGGAGCTGGGCGGCCGCAAGAGCCTGCTCAACCCGGCGTGGTACGCCGGCTCGTTCGCGCTCGGCGCTGTGGCGGGGCTCCTTGGCGACCGCTGGAACCTGGGCTTCCTGGCCGAGACCGAGCGCCAGGTCGTCGCGCACCTCGAAGGGCATCTGCAGCGGCTGCCCGCGGAAGACGGCAAGAGCCGCGCGATCGTCGAGAGCATGAAAGAAGACGAAGCGCGGCACGCCACCAGCGCGGTCGGGCACGGCGCGGCGGAGTTGCCGGAACCTGCAAAAGCCGCGATGCGCTTGTCTTCGAAGGTGATGACCGAAACCGCGTTCTGGCTTTGATCAACCGCCGGAAAAATCCAAACCCGATTGAACCGCCAAGCCGCCAAAGAGCATTCAAAGGCCAAGTAAGGAAGGCGCGTAGTGCTGGGTATACCTGCCTGTTGCGAAAGAACCGCCGACTCCGCGTTTAATTGATTTTGAATGCAGTTTGGCGTCTTGGCGGTCAATTGCCTGCTTCTCGAATACTTTGAACCGCCAAGTCGCCAAAGAGCATTCAATGGCCGAATAAGGAAGGCACGTAGTGCTGGCTATACCTGCCTGTTGCGAAAGAACCGCTGACTCCGCGTTTAATTGATTTTGAATGCAGTTTGGCGGCTTGGCGGTTCAATTCTGGGTTTCACGAATCTCGAAGTCATGCGTGATCTCGGCCATCTTGCCGAGCATGATCGAGGCCGAGCAGTACTTCTCCGCCGAGAGGTGAATGGCGCGCTCGACCTGCTCGCGTTTCAGGCTTTTCCCGGTCACGATGAAGTGGAAGTGGATCCGGGTGAAGACCTTCGGATCCTGATCGGCGCGCTCCGCGCTGATTTCCACCACGCAATCGGTGACCGGGGCGCGGCCCTTCCTGAGTATGTGCACGACGTCGTAAGCGGTGCAGCCGCCGGTGCCGATCAGCACCGTTTCCATCGGCCGCGGGCCCAGGTTGCGGCCCCCGCCCTCGGGCGCGCCGTCCATGACGAGCGCGTGCCCGCTTTCGGACTCGCCGACGAATGCAACATTCTCAATCCACTTAATGCGGACCTTCATCCCCGCCTTTCGAGTGACTCTAGCAGCCTGTCGGACTCACGTTTCGGACAGGCTGCTAACAGCAAAACCGCCCGCGGATTTCGAATGAAAGCCATGATAACGACACCTGTCAGCCTCCAATAGGCAGGCCAGCAGATCGGAAATGAAGTCTTCACTGCCTTTCCCCCCGTTTTCATGCGGGCGGTTTTGCATAAGGAGTTTGTCGGGGCCAAGTCCGACAAACTCCTAGGTCAGCCCCGTACGCCGTGCTTCCGTGCCTTAATCGCCATCGGTGCGATCAGCGACCGATGGCGATGCGCAGATGATACCAGCCGATGCCGATCAACTCGTGGAAAAAATCCCGGCTGTGTGACAAAGCAATCGCGTTCGGGAGGAAATCAAGCGCGGTCACCTCATAGCGCGTGGTGTATCCGGTCGGCGCCGGGATCACGCTGAAACCGGCGCGTTCGAACGCGAGCTGCGCGCGCGAGATGTGCCAGGCTTGGGTGACGAGATAGATGCGCTTCACGCCGGCGGCATTGAGCATGCGGTAACTCAGCCGGGCGTTCTCCAGGGTATTGTTGGAGGCCTGCTCGGTCCACTGCACGGACACACGAAAATCCGTCTCGAGCGCCTGCTTCATCTGCTCGGCCTCGGAAACAGGGTTGCCTTGCGGAGCGCCGCTGGTGACCAGGACCGGCTTGCCCAGCGCGCGGTGCAGGTGCGCGGCATAACGCAGGCGGACCAGCGTGGCAGAACTCACCGTGTCCCGGGCGTACTCGGGCGCCGAGAAATAAGTGCCGCCGCCGAGGACCACGATGGCTTGGCCGCTCTTGTCGGCGAGGGGGTCACGCGGCGCCGGTTCCAGCGTTTTACGCAGCTCGTCCGCCAGGAACGGCGTGGACAGCAGGTAGAGCGCAATGAGCGACAGTGCGACGAGCGAGCGTCCGAGGCGCGGACGCCGCAGCGCCACCAGGCCCCCGATGGCGGCGAGCAGCAGCAGGCTGCCTGGCGGCACCAGGAACGCCGCAATGGCATTGGTAATCAGCCACTCCACGTTTATTAACGCCTCACGGGAAGAAATCCTTGCACGATCCCGGCCCTGCGGGCCACCCCTTGATCAGGAGGGAAGTCACGAGAACCCCTTCGTGCGTTCAATGTAACAATAGGGCGGATTCCGCCCTATTGTTTGACACAGACGCCTGATTTGCAATAGAATTCGCCCTTTTCCGAACGCCCCCCGCGGGGGCCAAGAGTCCGATGAAAACGTTTTCCGCAAAACCGCACGAGGTCAAGCACGAGTGGTACGTCGTGGATGCCACCGGCAAGGTGCTCGGGCGCCTTGCGTCCGAGATCGCGCGGCGGCTGCGCGGCAAGCATAAGCCCGAATTCACGCCTCACGTCGATACCGGCGATTATATCGTCGTGGTCAACACCGAAAAATTACGCGTGACCGGCAGGAAAGCGCAGAACAAGATCTATCACCGGCACAGCGGCTATCCCGGCGGCATCTACAGCACCAGCTTCGCCAAGCTGCAGGCGCGCCATCCGGACCGCGTGCTGAAACTGGCGGTCAAGGGCATGCTGCCCAAGGGCCCGCTCGGCTACGCGATGTTGAAGAAGATGAAGATGTACGCCGGGGGAATCCACCCGCACACGGCGCAGCAGCCGAAACAACTGGAGATCTAGCATGGCCGCCATGATGCAACGTCAGCCTCACCACCACTACGGCACCGGCCGCCGCAAGTCGGCGGTGGCGCGGGTATACATCAAGCCCGGCAAGGGCGATATCGTGGTCAACGGCAAGCCCGTGGACGTGTTTTTCTCGCGCGAGACCGGCCGCATGGTCGTGCGCCAGCCGCTAGTGCTGACCAATACGCTCACCAGCTTCGACATCTCGGTCAACGTGGACGGCGGCGGCGAGTCGGGACAGGCCGGCGCGGTGCGGCACGGGATCACGCGCGCGCTGATCCAGCACGACGCCTCGCTCAAGTCCGTGCTCAAGAAGGCGGGCCTGGTGACGCGCGATGCGCGCGAGGTGGAGCGCAAGAAGGTGGGCCTGCACAAGGCGCGGCGCCGCGGGCAGTACTCGAAGCGATAATACTGAAGGGTCCACAGACAACAAAGCCGCCTGCGGGCGGCTTTGTTGTCTGTGGACCCGGAAATCGAAAACTTATGGCCAAGAACGGCATCCGGATCGGCATCGTCGGCGGCACCGGCTACACCGGCGTCGAGCTGCTGCGCCTGCTTGCCCAGCACCCGCACTGCGAGCTTGCCGCGATCACCTCGCGCAAGGAAGCCGGAACGGGAGTGGCCGAGATGTTCCCCAATCTGCGCGGGAGAGTGGCGCTCAAGTTTTCCGATCCCGACAAGGCCGGGCTCAAGGCCTGCAACCTCGTGTTCTTCGCCACGCCCAACGGCGTCGCGATGGAGCAGGCGCGCGCGCTGGTGGACAACGGGGTGCGGATCATCGATATCGCGGCGGACTTCCGCATCCGGGACGTCGCGCTATGGGAGCAGTGGTACGGCGTGAAGCACGCCTGCCCTGACCTTGTTGCGGAGGCGGTGTACGGGCTACCGGAAGTGAACCGCGAGAAAATCCGGGAAGCCCGCATCGTCGCGAACCCCGGCTGCTATCCGACCGCGGTGCAGCTCGGCCTGCTGCCGCTGGTCGAGGCGGGAATCGCCGACCTCGACCACCTGATTGCCGATGCGAAATCCGGCGTCTCCGGCGCCGGGCGCAAGGCAGAGGTGTACACGCTGCTCGCGGAGGCGTCCGACAACTTCAAGGCGTATGGCGTGCCGGGCCACCGCCACCATCCCGAGATCACGCAGGGATTGACGCGGGCCGCCGGCCGCCCGGTCAACCTCGTCTTCGTGCCGCATTTGACGCCGATGATCCGCGGCATCCACGCCACGCTCTACGCGCGGCTTACGGCCAAGGCCGACCTGCAGGCGCTTTATGAAAAGCGCTATGCGAAGGAAGCGTTTGTGGACGTGATGCCGGCCGGCAGCCACCCCGACACACGCTCGGTGCGCGGCGCGAACTTCTGCCGCGTCGCCGTGCATCAGCCGCGCGGCGGCGACATCGCGGTGGTGCTCTCCGTCATCGACAATCTGGTGAAGGGCGCCTCCGGCCAGGCAGTGCAGAACATGAACATCATGTTCGGCCTGGCGGAAACCGCCGGGCTCGAACAGATCGCGCTGATTCCCTGATGGCGCAATTCATTCGCGCGCTGCAACGCAAGTTCGGGATTTCCGCGCCGCGGGTCGCGATACGGACGCACATCGCGTGGTACTGGCGCTGGCTCGGATACATTGCGCTCGGCGCGCTCGTGGTCGGGGTGGGCTGGACCACTTACGACTACGGCATGGAACTCGCCGGCTTCCGCCAGAGAGAAGCGGCTCGCGCGCTGGCCCGGTTGAACGATGAGATCAAACAACGCGACGCCCAGATCGCCGAGTTGCGCTCGAAGGTAACTGCGGCCGAACGGCACATGCAGATTGAGCGCGCAACCTACGGCGACCTCGCGCGGCAAGTCAAATCGCTCGCCGGGGAGAACGCATCGCTGAGAGAAGATCTTGCGTTCTTCCAGTCGTTGATGGTGGCGGGCGGCAAGGAGGGCGCGATCAGCGTCAACCGCTTCCGCGTGATGCCCGAGGCGCTGCCCGGCGAGTATCGTTACCGGCTGCTGCTCGTGCAGGCCGGCCAGCGCGTGAAAGAATTCCAGGGAACGCTGCAATTCGTGCTCAATCTGGAGCAAAGCGACCGGAAATTCGTGCTGACCCTCCCCGCGGAAGGCGAGAAGAACACGAAGGAATACCAGGTGAATTTCAAGTTCTTTCACCGCGTGGAAGGCACTTTCAAGGTGCCGCCCGGGGCAGTGGTGAAAAGCCTGCAATTGCGGGTCTTTGAAAACGGCTCGGTTGCGCCTAAACTATCGCAAACCGTGAGTGTTTCCTGAGGAGCAGCGCCATGTTTGGCAGCAGAGATAAAAGCAAGCCCAATAACTCCATCGAGTGCCTGATCGGCGCTGGCACCACCATCGAGGGCAGCATCACCTTCGCCGGGGGGTTGCGCGTGGACGGGCGGGTGCGCGGTGACGTGATCGCCGCCGACGGCAAGCCCGGCACGCTGGTGCTGTCCGAGCAGGCGCAGATCGAAGGCGAAATCCGCGTCTCCCACGTGGTTATCAACGGCACGGTGGTCGGGCCGGTCCACGCCGCGGAATACGTGGAACTGCAGGCCAAGGCCAATGTCACAGGGGATGTATACTACAAGACGCTCGAGATCCAGCTCGGCGCGGTGGTGCAGGGCCGGCTGGTTTACCAGAACGACAGCAAGTCGGACAAGGTGGTCCAGTTCAAGCCCGCCGCCGCGGAGTGAAGCGGCTGCGAGCCGTTAACGACAGTTGCAGGAGCCATTTATGAACGCAGTGACCGAGAGAATGCCCGAACCGCTGGTGTTCACCAACGCCGCGGCGGCGAAGGTGAAGAGCCTGATCGATGAGGAAGGCAATCCCAACCTCAAGCTCCGCGTTTTCGTCCAGGGCGGCGGCTGTTCGGGTTTCCAGTACGGCTTCACGTTCGACGAGGATGCCGGGGACGACGACACCCGGCTGGAGAAAGACGGCGTTATGCTGCTGATCGACCCGATGAGCCTGCAATACCTAGCCGGCGCGGAAATCGACTACCAGCAGAACGTCGAGGGCGAGCAGTTCGTGATCAAGAACCCGAACGCCAAGTCCACCTGCGGCTGCGGCTCGTCCTTTTCGGCTTAGATCAGTCCAGCCTCAACGAAAAGGCGGCTTCGGCCGCCTTTTTTATTACCTGAAAGCAAAATCGGAAATTAGCCGCCAAGACGCCAAGGCGCCAAGAGAATCAATACAAATAATTGAACCGCCAAGACCGCCAAGACCGCCAAGAATTCAAGAATTGAATGACTTAACGTTCCGAATGCACCCGCGCGCGCTCTCGCGCGTCGGGTGCATTCGGTTGTTAGATGTCGCATTCCTACTCCTCCCCGAGCCGCGACACCGGTTTACCTACATGCGACCCAAGAAAGTCGGGTGCGTCCGCTCTGGCATAAAGTACACAAGCAACGGAGCTTCGAACCACGGAGATGGATCGCCACCCAAATTGCGAGAAATGGGATGAATCCGGGACCGGACTGTCCAAAACGACAATTCGCTTCAGCAAATTCACATAGACGAGGAGATCGAGCTGCTCGATCACTTTTGGCGCGTAGTGGGTCTCGGCGTCTCGCAAGATCTGCACGACTCGATCCCCAATCTCCTGGAACCTAAGGTCCTGCGGCGTGTACTGCTCCATCAATTCACGTGGCGACTTAGCGGTCAGGGCCTTCTCAAGCTTTTTTCGGTATTCATCGTGGCGCCTACGATCATGGTCAAGCATCTCCTTGATCTCGAATCGCGCACCCCGAAACTTCATGTCGGGCGGTTCCGCATGCTCCGGTGTTATTTCGGCTTCGTGGTGCTCAACGCCGAGATGCCTAAGGAGTGTCCGAACCGTATAGGTTTCTCTCTCGAGCTTCTTGTCCGGCGACCAGAAGGCGACGGATTCGCGTAGACCTCTTCGGAGGGCTTCCAAGAACTCCTCGTCGGCGTCCGGTTGCTGCGACATCTAACTAGTATTAGGTGACAAACACATAGTGAGAAAAAGTATATACCGGTAGTGAGAAATGACTACCGTTAGCGACAAATCACCAGTAATAGTGAACTACTGCTGGCGGGCATTGATCTTTTTTTCTTGTATTTCTTGGCGTGCTTGGCGCTCTTGGCGGTTCAATTATTGATTTGTCTTCTTGGCAGTTCAGTCGTTGATCTTATCCGCGTGTATCTGCGTTTATCCGCGGTTTCATTTTGATCCTCTTGGCGTCTTGGCGGCTAAGTTATAGCTCTTAAGCGGGGTAGATCGCGCCGAGCACGCGCGGGCCGCGGGCGCCGGTCACGGCCGGCAGGTTGCCCGGCTTGCGCTTGAGCGCCTGGCGCGCGAGCCAGGCGAACGCGAGCCCCTCGACGTGCCCGGGCTCGATGCCGAGCGCGGCAGTGGTGGCGATACGCCTGTCTGGCAGCAGCACCGCAAGCCGCGCAAGCAGCGCGCGGTTGTAGGCGCCGCCGCCGCAAAGGAAGACCGCGCGCGCGCCGCGGCTATGCGCGCGCACCGCGCGCGCGATCGTGGACGCCGTGAATTCCAGCAGGGTTGCTTGCACGTCCACCGGATGCTCCTTGCCCGTGAGTGCGCGCTTCACCAGTCGCAGTCCGAATTCGTCCCGCCCCGTGCTCTTCGGCGGCAAGCGGCGGAAATAGGGATGCGCGAGGAGCGTGGCAAGCAGTCGCGGGATGACGCGCCCGCGGGCGGCCCAGGCGCCCCGCGCGTCGTAGGACTTGCGCCGCTTCAGCCGGATCCAGGCATCGAGCAGGCAGTTGCCGGGACCGCAATCGAAACCGGTGACCTTGCCCCGTGAGGGGAGTGAGGTGATATTGGCAATGCCGCCGACGTTCACGATCGCGCGGCCGCGGCGCGCGCTTCCGAACATGGCGCGATGGAAAGCGGGCACCAGCGGCGCGCCTTCACCGCCGGCCGCGATGTCGCGGCTGCGGAAATCGCATACCACCGTGATGCCGGTGAGTTCCGCCAGCCTTGCGCCGTTGGCGAGTTGCACCGTATAGCCCGAGCGCGGCTGGTGGCGCACGGTCTGGCCATGGCATCCAATGGCGGTCACGGCGCGCGCGCTGACCCGGGCGCGCGTGAGCAGCCTGCGCACCGCCGATGCGTACAGGGCGGAGAGCTCATTGGCAAGCAAGGCGGAACGATGGAGCTCGTCCGGCCCCGCCTCATGCAATGCAAGCAGCCGGGCCCGCAGCCTGGCCGGGTATTGCAGGTGAACATTCGCGCGCAACCGCATGCGCGCGCCGCGCGACTCGGCGAGCACGGCGTCAACGCCGTCGAGACTGGTGCCCGACATGATTCCGATGTAGAACTCAGTCATCAGGAATCCGTGACCGGTCACCGGTCACCGGTCGCCGCACTTAATCGAGCCGCGCGAGATGGGTGCCGCGCAGGAGTTGCAGGCGCTGCGCGAGAGGCGCCGCGGCCGCCTCGAATACCGGCTTTTGCTCGGGGCTGATGGGGGGTGCGGAAGGCAGCACGACGCGCAAAGGATTCTGGTGCACGTCGTTTATGCGGAACTCGTAGTGCAAGTGCGGCCCGGTGGCGAGGCCGGTCGCGCCGACATAGCCGATCACATCGCCCTGGGCTATGCGCGCGCCCTTGCGGATGCCCTTGGCGAAGCCGGAGAGGTGCCCGTACCAGGTGGTGTATTTCGACTGGTGGCGGAGCACGACGAGATTGCCATAGCCGCCCTGGTGGCGTCCCACGAATTCGACCACGGCGTCGCCGGTTGCCTTGATCCGCGTGCCGGACGCAGCGGCGTAGTCTATGCCCTTGTGCGCGCGCCATTGCTTGAGTATCGGATGGAAGCGGTTGCTGAATCCGGAAGAGATGCGTGAGAACTCGAGCGGGGAGCGCAGGAATGCCTTGCGGATATTCTTGCCTCCCGGCGTGTAATAGCCGCCCTGTCCCTCGGCGTACAGGAAGTAAACCGCCTGGTAGGACTTGCCCTGGTTTACGAACTCGGCGGCGAGCAGCCGGCCCGACCTGACCGGCTCGCCCTGGTCGTAGAATATCTCGTAGACCACCGTGAAGCGGTCACCGCGGCGAAGGTCCCGGTGAAAATCGATATCGGTGGAGAAAATATCGGCGATCTGTATGGCGACCGCGTCGGACAGGCCGGAGGCGTCGGTCGCCGCGAAGAGCGAACTGCGGATCTCGCCGGACTTCATCAGCACCCGCCGCTCGAGCTCGACCGGCTCCTCGGTCACGCGGAAGGCGCCGTCCTGGCGCTGGACGTTAAGCACCTTGCCGCTGGCCTGGTAGCGCAGCGCGAGCAGCCTGCCTTCGGCCGTGGTGAGCGCGCGCACCGTCCTGCCCGGGATCAACTGATAGAGCGTCCGGGCCGAGCGCGTGTTGCGGAGGAATGTAGCCGCGTCGGGGTCCTCGGCCCCGAGCCGGGACAGCAGCGCCCCCAGGGTATCGCCGCGCTGGATGCGCTCCTCGCGCCAGTAGCCTTCGTCGGCTTTGCCCGCGGGCGGGGACAGGGACAGCGCGACTTCCTGCACCACCTCCGTCCTGGCCACCAGCTCGGTGACGGTGTCGGGCGCGATGCCGAAGGCGGCTACCACGCCGATGAAAGGGAGCACGAGGACCGCGGCCAGGCGCCAGAAACGGGAGCCCGCAATGAGCCGAGCGAGCTTTTGCGTTAGAATCACGCCGTTCTCTTGCTGCATGATTTCCCTGATCTTTTTTGGGAGGCGGCAAGCTTAACAGAATCGCCCAGCCTGGAAAACCCGATTTTTCGCATCGTGAAATAACGCACAATCCCGATGGCCTCCGTCGAACAGCAACTCGAGATCATCCGGCGCGGCGCGGACGAGCTGCTGATCGAGTCTGAGCTGCGGGAGAAGCTCAAATCCGGCCGGCCGTTGCGGGTGAAAGCCGGCTTCGATCCCACCGCGCCGGACCTGCACCTCGGCCACACCGTGCTCCTCAACAAGTTGAGGCAGCTGCAGGATCTCGGCCATCACATCGTGTTCCTGATCGGTGATTTCACCGGGATGATCGGAGATCCTTCGGGCAAGAACGCGACGCGGCCACCGCTCTCGCGCGAGGAGGTGGAGAAAAACGCCGCGACTTACACCGACCAGGTATTCAAGATCCTCGATCGCGGCCGCACCGAGGTGGTCTTCAACTCGGCCTGGATGGGCCGGATGAACGCGGCGGACCTGGTGCGTCTTGCGGCGAAACACACGGTGGCGCGCATGCTCGAGCGCGATGACTTCGCCAAGCGCTACAAGGGCCAGCAGCCGATCGCGATCCACGAGTTCCTCTATCCCCTGGTGCAGGGCTACGACTCGGTGGCGCTCAAGAGCGACCTCGAGTTGGGCGGCACCGATCAGAGATTCAACCTGCTGATGGGCCGGGAGGTGCAGAAGGATCACGGGCAGGCGCCGCAGTGCATCCTGACCCTGCCGCTGCTGGAGGGGACGGACGGCATCAACAAGATGTCGAAGTCGCTCGGCAACACTGTCGGCATCAACGAGCCGCCCGGCGAGATCTTCGGCAAGCTCATGTCCATCTCCGACGAGCTGATGTGGCGCTACATCGAGCTGCTATCTTTTGAGTCGCCTCAAAAGATAAATGTAAAAAAACGGGCTATCGAGCAAGGCGGCAATCCGCGGGACGTGAAATTCGATTTTGCGAAGGAGATCGTTACGCGATTTCACGGCCTTCAAGCCGCGGAGGCCGCCGCTGCGGATTTCGAGACCCGTTTCAAGCGTGACGAAATTCCGGAGAATATCCCGGAGGTAAACCTGAATTCTGAAGGCAGCGGGTTGACTCTGCCCCGGCTGTTGAAACAGGCAGGGCTCACGGCGAGCACATCGGAGGCGCTGCGGCTGATCGAGCAAGGCGGAGTCAGGATCGACGGGGAAAAAGTAGTCAACAAATCGCTGACGTTTGGCCCGGGGAAGCGATTTGTTGTCCAGGTGGGCAAGCGCAAGTTCGCCCGCGTGACCATCGCCTGATTCTCCACGCAGTCAGGCGGCCGATGGCGTCTGATAGCGCACCACGAAACCGCGATCGATGCGGTCTTTCCACCGCCACACCCAACGGCCGCTCAAGGCCATTCCGCCCCACGATGCGACCGCGTGCCTGCCACCGGTGCTGATCAATGCCAGCGCCCAGCGCTGCGGTGAATAGCGAATCAGCGGCATGCCCGCCAGCGCGCGGCGCAGGTTCTCGGCAAGCGGCGGCCCCTGCCTCACGGCATAGACGCCGGACTTGGGAAGGGAACGATTCGCCATGCTCGCGCAATCGCCGGCGGCGAATACGTGCGGGTGCGAAGCCGATCGCAGCGTGTCGTTCACGGAGACGAAACCGCGCGCATCTGTGACGAGCCCGCTGGACTTGAGCCAGGCGTGCGCGGAGGCTGCGGTTGCCCACACGATCCAGCCGGCGCCAAGGCGCGCGCCGTTCTCCAGATGCAGGACGCCGGCCTCTATTGTCACGACGCGGCTAGCGCAATGAAGCGCGATGCCGCGCTCGGCAAACAGGCGCTCGAAGACGCGGCGCACACCCGGCGGATGAGCAGGAAGAATCACAGGGGCGTCGGTCACGATTGATAACCGTGATGCCACGGCGCCTTCGGCTTGCAGCCGGTGGTGCATTGCGGCCGCCAGCTCCACGCCGCCGGCGCCGCCGCCGACGATGGCGATGCTCTGCGGCGCGAGGCGCGCTGCCGCGAGCATGCTTTCCCATGCGGCAAGCAAGGCGGCGACAGGCTTGACGCTCACGGCGAAATGCAGCGAGCCGGGCACGGATGCGGTGTCCGGCGTGGAGCCGATATCAAGCGACAGCAGGTCGAAGGCCTGTTCTCCGCCATCCTTGAAGCGCGCGCGGTTATTCGCGAGGTCGAGCGCTGTGACTTCAGCCCGCTCGAAAGTCACCCGGGCGGCGCGGCACAACTTCTCGAGATCGATATGACAGTCGTGGAAGCCGTAATGGCCGGCAATGAGACCGGGCAGCATGCCGGAGTAGGACGTGTAGCGGTCGGGGCTGACCAGGATGACATCGGCGCCGCGTGGCGGGGAGGAGCCAAAGCGGCGCACCACCTCCACGTGGCTGTGCCCGCCGCCGACCAGAAGCAGCCGCTTCACACCGTTGAGCGGGTTACCAACTGCCGGAAGCGCCGCCGCCACCCGAGAAGCCCCCGCCGCCGGAACTGGAACTCCATGAGCTTCCCCCGGAACTCCAGCTGCCGCCGCTGCTGCCGACGGTGAACCCGCCGACCGTCGCGTAGCCTTCATGGCCCAGAACGGGATTAGGAAGAAGTAGAGAAACCAGCCCATGCCCGTCGTGACGATGCCGAGGAAAGTGAACAGGCCGATACGCCCTGCGCGATGCCCCCATCGTAATCCCCCTGCTCGAACACGCGCACGGCGTACTCCTCGATGCTCTCACGGAGTCGGATATCTCGTTGGAGTCGCCGGGTTGCGCGCGGACGCCATGCGCGGCGAGTGCCGACTCAGGTCGCGCGAGGCCGTCGAGCAGGGCGTTTTCCAGGGATCCCTTGGCGAGCCGAGCCGAGCCGTGACGGCGGCGACCACCTCCACGCCGGCGGCCTTCTCGACGGCGGCTGCGCGCTGTTTGACCGCGGCTTCCGCGTTGGCGTCGAGAAAGACGCTCGTCACGAGCCCGGCTTCCCCCAAAGCTGCTGCAGCCGCGCCTCGCGTCCGCAACCGGACTTGTAGAACTTGTAGCGCGTCGGGTTTTTCTGGTGGAAATCCTGGTGATAGTCCTCGGCGGCGTAGAACGGTGACGCCTTGGTGATCTCGGTCACGATCTCGCCCCGGAACGGCTTGTTCTTCTGCAGCGCCAGCCGGGAGGCTTCCGCGAGCCGCTTCTGCTCCTCGTCGTGATGGAAGACGCCGCTGCGGTACTGCGAGCCTTGATCACAGAACTGGGCGTCCTTCTGGGTCGGATCGATGTTGCGCCAGAACACCTCGAGCAACTTCGCGTAGCTGACTTTGGCGGGGTCGTATTCCACCTGCACCACCTCGGCGTGGCCGGTGCGGCCGGTGCCGATCTGCTCGTAGGTCGGGTTCCTGGCGTGCCCGCCCATGTAGCCGGAGACGGTGGCGATCACCCCGGGCACCTTGTCGTAGACCTCTTCCATGCACCAGAAGCAGCCGCCGGCGAACGTCGCCCTGGCAGTGGCGGGCTTGGCCCCGTGACTGGGCTGTGCCTGTGCCGCGGCGAGGCCGGCGGCGCCGAAGGTGAGGACAGCGATGCAGAGCAGCTGTAATAGTCGTTTTGCGTTCATGGTCGGTTTCCTGATGTGGATGGCGGTTTCTTGCGTCTGAGATCGACAAAGACCTGAAGTTCCCAATGGCGGATCGCGACCAGCAGGCTCATCGCCGACCGCTCTGAGGGCGGCAACTTCAGGTCGTTGTGGTGCAGCTCGGAGAACTCCCGCGCCGTGCGCTTGAGCCTCTCGATGATCACCGCGCTGGATGCCCTGGACAGCATTCCGTTCAAGGCAACCATGTGCTCGTCGGGCCGGTCGAAGCGCGAGCGGAAGAAGTCGCTGTGCGCGTGTTGCTTGAAAAAGCGCTGGATCGGGCCATCGGGCAGCCAGGTGAAATCGCGGGATACCAACAGCCTTACACGGTTGTTGGGCAGCAACCGGATGAACCCCACCCGGTCGAGCTTGACGAGCAACTGGATGCACTCGGGCTTCGAGATGTCGTAGAGGGCGACGATCTGGTCCGGATCGACGTGATTCAGCACGCAAACCGCGACCAGGAACAGCTTGATGCTCGATGCGATCTCCTTCTCCTGCTCGAGCGAGAGCTGGGAAACCAGTTTCTCTTCCCGGGCGAGCGCTTGCGCCAGGTCGGAGAATTCGCCTTGCGTGAGCTGGCAGACCTGGTCGAGACGCTTCAGCGTGAAATCCCGCCTCGAGAACATGCGCTTGACGCTGGCCTCGCTCAGATTGAGCTTGCGCGCCACCTGCGCATAGGTGATGCCGCGCGACTTCAACTCGCGCTTGAGCACTTCCACCAATCCGGAAGTCGTGGTCATCGCGCCCCTCCCTGTTATTGGCTCTTGGTATCGCCACATGATACCGGGGGGAGAGCGGGTAGCAACATCACGGCCCGAGCTTGTTTGGTCTATTGCGCCGCAGCAATACTGGTTTCGCACGCAGGCAACCGCCCGCGACCAACCGAACCAACCGAAAAGGGGGAAACCATGCAAGCGATCGCAACGACGACCACGAATCAGCGTCAGCAAAACGAGAAAACACGGGTACGCGCACTCGTCCGTTTCAACGCGTTGACGTTTCACAGCCTCGCTGCCGCCTCCTTCCTGGAGACGGCCGTGCCGCTGCACGTCAACCGTCTTGCTCAGGTGTTCGGCGCCCATCCCGATGTCAGGGGCTGGCTCGAGCAGGTCTGGTGGCCGCAGCGGGCCGAGCTCGGCCGGCAGTTGCGCGGGTATGTCGAGGCGACCTGGCCCGAGTTCGACTGGAACGCCGCCTATCAGGAGTTCTACGAAAGCTATCGCCCGCATTCCGGGTTCGAAGGCAGGAACGGCGGTATTGCGCTCGAAGCGCTCGGGCTGTGCGTGACGTCAGCCCAGGCCGCGCTGTTCTATCGCGCGCTGGCCAACAGCGCCGACGAGCCGGCGCTGCGCGCACTGGCGCTCACGGCGGCGGGAGACCACGCCGGCCATTTCGACTTTTTCCGGGCGTTGTTCGAGCGCTGCAAACTGAGCGAACGTGTCGGTTTCGCCGCCACCTGGCGCACGGTGATCTCGGTCAGCCGTTCCGCGCGCGATCACGACGTGGCCGCTGCGTTTCAGGTGCTGGGCCGGAACTGGAACAGCGTCCCGATCGTGCCATGCCTCGACTATTCCGAGTACCGGGAGCGCATGGCACAGTCGATACAGCGCCATGCCGCGCTGGGGCTGGTCGAGCGCCTGTTGTTCCGGCCGTGGCTCGCGCGCGAGCGCGCCGCGCCGGCGCCGCAGGTGCCGGCTGCCGGATCGAACCGGTGGTTGCAGACGGCGCCGCAGCCGGCGTGACCTTCAACGACCGGCGCGAGCACGGTGGGGACGGCTCGCCGTCCCCACCGTGAATCCGCTACACTGCCCGCTCCGTATATAGAGCCCCTAACATAATGAAACGCGTGTGCGTTGCGAGCCAAAATGGGTGATGACGCGAAGGACGGCGCAGGGCATATCGC
>CAYYZZ010000011.1:0-25286 GCA_964476235.1 uncultured Streptomycetaceae bacterium
CGTTGTCGTAGCTCCACTCGTGGATGCCCATCTTCTGCGACATGAGGTTGGTGAGCGGCGACGGCCGTTCTTTCATGTCCTCGCCCTGGCACAGCTTGTCGATCGAAATGGCCGCATCGTGCCCGTGAGCGACCGCCCAGATGATGTTCTTGGGGCCGAACGCCGCGTCGCCGCCGAAGAATACGTGGGGGAGAGTGGACTGCATGGTGACCTTGTCCACGACGGGCATGCCCTCCTTGTTGAACTCGATGCCGGCATCGCGCTCGATCCACGGGAAGGCGTTTTCCTGGCCGACCGCGACCAGGACGTTGTCGCACTCGAAATGCTGGTCGGCTTCGCCGGTCGGCACGAGGCGGCGGCCCCGCTTTTCTCCCTCCCCGTCGTAGACTGCTTTTACCTTCTCGAAGGTGATGCCGGTCAGCTTTCCATTCTCGTGCGTGACAGCCTTGGGCACGAGGTAGTTCAGGATGGGGATACCCTCGTGCACGGCGTCTTCCTTCTCCCACGGCGACGCTTTCATTTCCTCGTAGCCGGAGCGCACGATGACTTTCACGTCCTCGCCGCCCAGGCGCCGCGAGGTGCGGCAGCAGTCCATCGCCGTGTTGCCGCCGCCCAGCACGATCACGCGCTTGCCGATTTTATTGATGTGCTCGAAGGACACGTTCGACAGCCAGTCGATGCCGATGTGGATGTTGGCGGCGGCCTCTTTGCGGCCCGGAATGTCGAGGTCGCGGCCGCGCGGCGCGCCACTGCCGACGAAAACCGCGTCGTAGCCTTCAGCGAGCAGTTTTTTCAGGCTGTCGATTCTCACGCCGGCCTTGAACTCGACGCCCAGGTTGAGGATGTAGCCCACTTCCTCGTCGATGACTTCCATGGGCAGGCGGAAGCGCGGGATCTGCGACCAGATCATGCCGCCCGCGCGCGGGTCCTGGTCGAATAGGGTGACCGAATAGCCGAGGGGGACGAGGTCGCGCGCGACGGTGAGGGAAGAGGGGCCGGCGCCGATACAGGCGACGCGCTTGCCGTTCTTCTGTTTCGGAGCCTTCGGTAGCCGGTCGCGGATGTCTTCCTTGTTGTCCGCAGCCACGCGCTTCAGGCGGCAGATCGCCACCGGCTCAGGTTTCTCGGCGTTGCGTTCCTCGACGCGCCCGCGGCGGCAGGCCGGCTCGCACGGGCGGTCGCAGGTGCGGCCGAGGATGCCGGGGAAGACGTTGGAGTACCAGTTGACCATGTAGGCGTCGCCGTAGCGCCCGGCGGCGATCATGCGGATGTACTCGGGAACGGGGGTGTGGGCGGGACACGCCCACTGACAATCGACGACTTTATGGAAATAGTCGGGGGCACCGATATCGGTGGGTTTCATCCAGCTCCTTTGACACCGTTCTTTTCAACTAAACGGCCAAGTCCCTTGAAAAGATGACAGGCTGGCCATCTGATAAGGTTGCGAGATATTACTGCTAAGTTACCGTTTTGAAAAGGGTTTCTTACAGGATACTTAAAGGATAGTACGCGGTAAACTGCCTGGCGCCATCAGGGTATTTTTCCCCGGCCGACTGGCTGGAACCGGGCAATCCCTGAGCAAGGCATTGCGGGAAAAGGCTTATTCGGCGCGGAGTTTCGCGTTGGCGATGACCTTCCGCCATTGCGCGGTGTCCCGGCGGATGATCTCGACGAATTGATCCGGCGTCGTGCCGCCGGGGTCGAACCCCTGGGCCGCGAGCCGCTGGCGGACTTCCTCGTTTCCGAGCGCTTTCACCGTTTCGCCATGCAGGCGGGCGATGACGTCCCGGGGTGTCCGGGCCGGCGCGAACAGGCCGTACCAGATGACGACCTCGAACCCGGGATAGGTTTCCATGATCGCCGGAACATAGGGCAAGGACGGCGCCCGCCTGGCGCCGCTGACCGCGATCGCGCGCAGCTTTCCGGATTTCACAAAAGGGGCGAGACCGGGAAGGCTGCCGAAAGACATTGCAATCTGTCCGCCGATCAGGTCGCTCAACGAGGCGCCGGTTCCTTTGTACTGGACGATCAGAAGATCGATCCTGGCCGTTTGCTTGAGGAATTCGCCCGAAAGGTGAGAGGGCGTTCCGGTGCCCGCCGCCGACATCGTCAACTGCCCGGGCCGGGATTTGGCGAGGGCGACGAGTTCCTTGACCGTTTTCACCGGTATGGCGGGATGTGTCGCCAGCAGGGTGGGCGCGGAGCCGGCCAGCGTGACGGGCGAGAAATCCGCATCGGTGTTGTAAGGCAGTTTCGCGTGCAAGCCCGGGTTGATGGTGAAAATGTTGGTCGTGAAGAGCAGCGTGTAGCCATCGGGCGGGGACTTCGCCACGGCTTCCGTGCCGATGATGCTGTTTGCGCCCGCGCGGTTTTCGACGATGAACGGCTGGCCCAGGCTCTCGGCCATTTTCTGGGCGAGGGCGCGCGCGAGGATGTCGGTCCCGCCCGCCGGCGCGAACGGCACGATGATGCGCACCGGGCGCGAAGGATAGGGCTGGGCGCTGGCCCTATCCGCGCCGGCCAGCAGCGCAATCGCGCTGAAGATTATGATGTATCGTGTCATGAGCTGCGCTTGAACGCCGAAGCGATGGCGAAACGATACCAGATGACAGGAGATTGAACGATGGAGTGGTTACTCGATCCGCACGCCTGGCTTGCGCTGGCGACGCTGACTGCGCTGGAGATCGTGCTTGGCGTGGATAACATCATTTTCATCTCCATTCTTTGCGGACGGCTGCCCGAGCACCAGAGGGCAAAAGCCCGGAATGTCGGGCTCATGCTGGCCATGCTGACGCGGCTGGCCCTGCTGTTTTCCCTGACCTGGATCATGACGCTGACCGCCCCGCTGTTCGCGGTGTTCGGCAAGGAAGTCTCCGGGCGCGACCTGATTCTCATCGGAGGGGGCTTGTTCCTGCTGTGGAAGAGCGTGCACGAGATCCACAATTCACTCGAGGGCGAGGAAGAAGGCCAGGCCGCGGCGGCCGTGGCAACCTTCGGTGCGGTCATCACCCAGATTGCGATCGTCGATATCGTGTTCTCGCTCGATTCCGTCATCACCGCGGTCGGAATGGTGCAGGAGATCGCGGTGATGGTGATCGCGATCATCCTCTCGGTCGGGGTGATGCTGTTCGCGGCGGGGCCGATCGGCGAGTTCGTGGACCGTCATCCGACCATCAAGGTGCTGGCGCTGTCGTTCCTGATCCTGATCGGCGTCGCGCTGATCGGCGAGGGCTGGGGCCTGCACATCCCGAAGGGCTACATCTACTTCGCGATGGCGTTCTCGGTGGCGGTCGAGATGCTGAACATCCGAATGCGTGCGCGCAGAATGGACGCCGTGCAGTTACGCAGGAAGGTGCCGGGCGGCCGTGCGGCCGGCCGACGGCAGGGGCCGGCGGTCTAGAAGGGCGCGGCGCCCCGCAGCGTGGTGCGTTCCATCAACCTGCGCTGCGGCAACGCATAGTCCATCACCGCTCGGTGCTGGGTGGAGCAGTTGTCCCAGATCAGAAAGTCCCCGACCCGCCACGGGTGGCGGTAGACGAACTCGGGCCGGGTGCTGTGCTCGAAAAGCCGGGCGAGCAGCGCATCGCTTTCCTGCCCGCTCATGCCGACGATGCTCGCGGTGTAGCCTTCATTGACGAACAGGCATTTTTTTCCCGAATAGGGATGGGTGCGCACGATCGGGTGCTCGACATCGGGCGTGCGCTTTTTCTGTTCTTCCGTGAGCGGCTTGCGCGGGCCGCTGTTCCGGTCGCGGTAGTAGCCCTTGGCGTAGGAATTGACGGCCTTGAGGCCTGCGAGCCTGCGCTTTTCGGAATCGGGCAGCGCGTTATAACCGGCGCTACCGCTTGCGAACAGAGTATCGCCCACCGGCTTGCCCTGCGCGTCTAGGGGCACTTCCCTGGCGTAGAACAGAGAGCCGCGGCTCGGTTCCTTCATGTAGCAGAGGTCCGAATGCCAGAACAGCCCGGCGTCACGCGAGCCGATGGGCTTGCCGTTATCCAGGATGTTTGAAACCACGAAGAGCTCCGGGTAGCCCGGCCGGCAGCAATCTTTCCTGACGTGATGCTCGAGTTCGCCGAAGCGCCGGCTGAAGGCGATGTGACGCTCGGGCATGAGCTGCTGGTTGCGGAAGTAGACCACCTCGTACTGGTGGAACAGGTCGACGATTTCCTGGAACACCGCGTCGTCGAGGTCCCGGGACAGATCGACGCCGAGGATTTCGGCGCCGAGCGGCGCGTCGGAACGATGCAGGGAGAGCATGGCGCTCTCAGTGGCCCGCCGACCGCAGCATGCTTTCCAGCCCGGCCTGCTCGAAGCCGTCCATGCGCTGGCTGCCGACCAGGATGACCGGAACGCCGCGGCCCTTGAGCGTCGCGTATTCCTGCTTGCCTTGTGCCGACTTTTCCACGTCCAGGTCCTCGAACGGGATCCCCTTGCCGCTGAGGTAAGCGCGGGCCTGCCTGCAATAGCCGCACCATGCGGTGGTCAGCATCTTCACGCGGCCCTTGGAGGAGGGGCCGGGAGCAGGTTTACCCGAACTGGAAACGACCGCCGGGCCGGTATAGGAGTTGATCTTGATCTCGACAGGTTTCGCTTTGCCCTTGTCCGGCGCCGTGTCGGAATAGTGGGTGCGGCCCTGCTCGTCGGTCCACTTGTAGAGCTGCGCGTATGCCGGCGGACCCAGCAGGCCGGCAAAGCCCAGCACGCCCAATAGGACTCCGGACGAGGGCTTCATGCTGGCTGGCCCGATGTTGAGGTCATGTCAAGCTCAGCTGAACGCCGGGATACCGGTCTGGGCCCGCCCCAGGATCAGGGCATGGATGTCGTGCGTGCCCTCGTAGGTGTTGACCGCCTCGAGGTTCATCATGTGGCGGATGACGTGGAATTCGTCGGAGATGCCGTTGCCGCCGTGCATGTCGCGCGCGATGCGCGCGATGTCGAGCGATTTCCCGCAGGCGTTGCGCTTGAGGAGAGAGATCATCTCCGGCGTCGCGCGCCCTTCGTCCATCAGGCGCCCGAGCCGCAGCGCCCCCTGCAATCCCAGCGTGATCTCCGTCTGCATGTTCGCAAGCTTGAGCTGCACGAGTTGGTTGGCAGCGA
This sequence comes from uncultured Streptomycetaceae bacterium, assembly GCA_964476235.1. Lineage (GTDB taxonomy): Bacteria > Pseudomonadota > Gammaproteobacteria > Burkholderiales > SG8-41 > SG8-41. Next base: position 5,101 of record CAYYZZ010000011.1, read on the forward strand.
GCGGCCGGCCGAATTGCTTGCGCTCCAGGGTGTAGTTGCGCGCCGCGTGCCAGCAGAACTCGGCCGCGCCGAGCGCGCCCCACGCGATGCCGAACCGCGCCTTGTTGAGGCAGGAGAAAGGGCCCTTCAGCCCCGATACGCCGGGCAGCAGGTTTTCCTCCGGGACGAACACCTGCTCCATGGAGATCTCGCCGGTGGGGGAGACGCGCAGGCTGAACTTGCCCTCGATCTTCGAAGCGGACAATCCTTTCATGCCTTTTTCCAGCAGGTAGCCGCGGACCTCGCCGGTGTCGTCCTTGGCCCAGATCAGGAACACATCGGCGTAGGGCGCATTGCTGATCCACATCTTGGCGCCTTGGAGCACGAAGCCGCCATCGACTTTTTTCGCCCGCGTCATCATGCCGCCCGGGTCGGAGCCGACGTCGGGCTCGGTCAGGCCGAAGCAGCCGATCCATTCGCCGCTGGCGAGCTTCGGGAGGTATTTCTTGCGCTGCGCTTCGGTCCCGAATTCGTGGATGGGGTACATGACGAGGCTCGACTGCACCGACAGCATCGAGCGGTAGCCGCTGTCCACGCGCTCCATTTCGCGCGCCACCAGGCCGTAGCACACGTGGTTGACGCCCGCGCAGCCATAGCCTGAAAGGGTCGAGCCGAGGAAGCCCAGCCTGCCCATCTCGTTCATGACCTCGCGGTCGAATTTCTCGTGCCGGTTCGCTTCCAGCACGCGCGGCATGAGCTTTTCCTGGCAGTAGGCGCGCGCGGCATCGCGCACCATGCGCTCATCATCCGTCAGTTGTTCCTCGAGCAGCAGCGGGTCGTCCCACTGGAACGCGGGTTTGGTAGTCGGAATCGGCGCGGTCATACGTTTCTCTCTTGGAGGGATGCGCGTATTTTACGCTTCGACACGGCTTTCCGGACGGTTCCGGTCGCCCGCCACGAGTCATACCTTTTTCGGTTGCTCGATCGTGCCCATGTGGAACTTGTATTCGCCGTTCCTGCGGTCTTCGTAGTAATGGGTGAGGGTATTGCGCACGCTGGCGAAGGCGATCTGGTCCCAGGGTATCTCGCTTTCCGTCATGAGCTTCACTTCCAGTGTTTCGGCACCGGGGCGCACATCCGTGTCGAGCAGGCGAGCTCGGAACAGGATATAGACCTGGTTGATGTGGGGAATGTTGTAGAGCGCGTAGAGCGGGCCGATTTCGACGCGGGCATTGGCTTCCTCCAGCGTCTCGCGCAGCGCACCCTGGAAAGTGGTTTCTCCGTTCTCCATGTAGCCCGCCGGCACGGTCCACAGCCCGTGGCGCGGCTCGATGGCGCGGCGGCACAGCAGGATGCGGTCCTCCCACTCGGGTATGCAGCCCACCACCATGCGTGGATTCTGGTAGTGGATGGTGCGGCAGGTGTCGCACACGTGGCGCGGTAGCGTATCCCCGGGAGGCACTCGCAGTGTTACCGGCGCGCCGCAATTGCTGCAGAACTTCATGACGATGCAGACTCCTTCGAGCCATAACTATACGGTAACATCCCGGCGTCGTGACAGCTTGCCGTCGCGAATAAAAGGCGACCGCTTGTGACTCGAAAACGGCTCCTTCAGGTTATCGTGGCCGCGTTTGCGTTGCTGGCCGTGGCCGGCGGCTCGCATGCGGCGCTCGACCCGCGCGATCACGAGTTTTCGCTCACCTACAAGCAACTGCGGCGCAGCTATCTCGTGCATGTCCCGCCGCAAGCGGTCGCCGGAAAGCCCCTGCCGGCAGTACTCAACTTTCATGGCGGGGGCGGCAACGCTAAGAATCAGAAGTCGTATTCGCGCATGGATGAAGCCGCGGCACGCGAAGGTTTCGTCGTGATTTATCCCAATGGCACCGGTGGTCTCGGCAACCGGTTCCTCACCTGGAACGCGGGGACCTGCTGTGGCTCGCTCACAACGCCTGTCCCGCTCAGCCGCAGGTGTCGGGACCGATCGGCGGCAAGCCTGGCGCTTTTTCTCGCGGTTTCGCCGGGGCTAACTGTCGAGCTGGTAGATCGTGCGATTGGCGCGGCGCAGCCGGGCGCTCAACTCCCTTCCCAGGTTTGCCAGCAGCTTGATCGCGATCGCCGGATGCTCTATCGCGAGACCGGTAAACCTGGCGTGCGACAGGGTGTAGCAAATCAGGTCGTCATCGGCTTCGACCGTGGCGGACCGCGCTTCCTGGTCGAGCAAGGCAAGCTCTCCGAATACGGTCCCCGGCGCGAAAGTCACCAGCCGCACATTGCGGTTGTCTCCAAGCAGCCGGATGCGCACGCTGGCACTGCCCTTGGCGATCATGAACAGTTCCTTGCCCTCATCCCCCTCCCGGAAAACGACGGCTCTCCGCGCGTAAGTGTGTCGATCCAGCAATGCTTTCATCGTCGCGAGCTCGGAGGGGGTCATGCCAGCCAGCACGTCGAAGTGAGTGAACGGGAATTCGCCTTCCATCTCGCGATCGCCCAGCACGCTGAGGATGAGGTGTTCTTCTGCCCACTCGATGGCTGCGTCGGCGTCCGCGAACAGCTTTCCCGCGCCCAGCGCGGTGGTGACACCCATGTCCTTGAGGATGGCCACCATCGGCGGGTGTGCTTCGAGGCCCGAGATCAACAGGTACTTACCGCGCTTCATCATCTTGTCATGCGTGGCAAGGATGATACGGGCACCCGTGGAATCGATTTCGTTGACGCGCTTGAGATCGAGCAGCACGTAAGAAACGTCGCCGAGCAGAAGTTCGTCAAGCCTCACCGCAAGATTTTCCGCCGTGCCAAAGAAGATCGGCCCCTCCAGCTCCAGCACGGCGATCCTCGCCCCATGTTCGGCCACGACCGCCATCAGTTGCGGCTCGCGGTTCTTGCGCGAATGCACTGCGTCGCACCGGTACTCCCGGCGTATCACGGACTTGCTCATGCGGAACAGGAATACGCCGACAGTCACCACGACACCGAGGAACACAGCGAGCACGATATTGGCCGCGATCGCAAGGGTGGCCACCAGCACGATGACGGCCAAGTCGAGCAGCATGCTGTAACGGGAACCCTCGCCCCCGCGAACGAGCTTTCCAACAATCTGGAGGGTCCAGCGATCGAGCAGCTGGATGGCGACGACAACCAGCATGGCGGCGATGACCACCCGCGGCAGCAGCGCGATCACCGGCGGCAGCACCAGCAATCCAGCCAGTACCAGACTTGCGCTGACGAAAAGCGATACTGCAGTACGTCCGCCGCTGCGATGATTGGCAAAGCTGGCGGCGAGATTGATGCCGTTGGATATGCCGCCAAAGCATGCTGAAACCATGTTGCCGAAGCCCAGGCGCACCAGTTCGTGGTTGCCATTGAAACGCCGGCCAGAATCGCTCTCGATCAGCCGCGCGCATAGCATGCCATCCAGCGAAGCGACGATCGCGAGGCTGGCAGCACCCGTCAGAAGGACGGGCAGGAAAGACGCCATTGCCGGATTGGTTAGGATCTGCGGAAATTCCATTAGAAAATGAGGGGAGGGCAGCGACCAGGGAATCGCGCCGATCACGGGACCTAGATGCGCTCCGTATCCCAACCCGGCGATCAGATAATAAGCGCCGACGCCCACGATGAAGCCCAGAATGCTGGGCGGTATCCTGCGGGAGATTCGCGCCCCTTTCAGGATGACTATGCAAGCCAGCACGCCCACCAGCAGCGTCAGGGGCTGGATTGACGCCAGGTGCGAAGGCACTTCGACGAGCGCTATGTGCGTTTCCAGTCCCAGCATGGTGTTGATCTGCGAAGCGAAGATGAGTATGGCCGCGGCGTTCTGGAAGCCTGCCAGCACGGGTGCCGGCAGGTACTTGACGAAATCACCCAGGCGCATGAAGCCGAAGATCGCCTGTATCAGGCCCGCCAGAAAGACCAACAGAAATACCATTGCCAGCAGCGAGTACGAATCCAGGCTCCCCAGCGCGTCATGTGCGGACAGCACCAGCGTTTGCAGGACGAGCGAGCCGATCAGGAATGTGACGATGCTGCGCGGTGCGTAGATCATCGTCGTGTTCGCGCCCAGCAGCAAAGCGGTGAAGCCCCCGCAGACCACGGCATACAGCCCTGCCAGCACGCCATGCGCGATGTAATCCGGGCCGAGCGGCGCCAGTGCCAGCATGCCGTAGCCCATGCTCACAGGTATGTTGAGGACTGCGGCCGAAAATCCGCCCGTCAGGTCGCCGCGCAAGTTTTTGAAACGGGCTTTCGCGGCCCCCGTAGTCTCCGTCGAGCGCGGCAGCGTGGCCTGCGCCTGATCGGGCAGCCCATATCCCCATTTTTGCCCTGTGGTAGCCATCAAACGTTCCCCTTCAATACCGCCAGGAGTCTTATCGTTGTTCGGAATCGACCGGTTGTCCGACCCAGTATGTGCATCCGCAATGCATACAGTCAATTTTGACTACAGGAATGACCTCATGTAGTGGAATCGCCATTGGGTTGCACCTCTTGGGCCGGGCCGTAAGTGGCGAGCTTGAAAGGGCTGCGCTCGACGAGCTCGTCAACGTAATGTTCCATTCCCCGCGTTTCTTTCGCGAGGAACTGCTCGACCGCCGCGGCGAATTCCGGGTGCGCCAGCCAGTGCGCCGAGCACGTCTCGACCGGCATCAGGCCGCGCGCGAGCTTGTGCTCGCCCCGCGAGCCGCCCTCGAAGCTTGCGATGCCCTGCGCGATGCAGAATTCGATGCCCTGGTAGTAACAGGTCTCGAAGTGCAGTGCGGGATGATGTTCCAATGCGCCCCAATAGCGTCCACACAGTCTTTGCCGGTCACGGATGTCGAGGGAGGCCGCGATGGGGACGCCGTTGCGTTCCGCGATGATCAATACCATGTTGCGCGGCAGATCCCTGCCGATGCGGCAGAAGAATTCGAGGTTGAGGTACGGGCTGGAACGGTGCTCGCGGTAGGTCTGGCGATAGCAGCGATTGAGGAATGCCCAGTCACGCTCCCGGATCTCGTCGCCTTCCAGCCATTTGAAGCGGATGCCGGCATCGGCTACCTTGCGGCGCTCCTGCCGGACCTTCTTGCGCTTGTCATGGCTGAACCCGGCGAGGAATGCGTCAAAGCTGGCGTAACCGCGATTTGCCCAGTGAAACTGAACGGTGGTGCGCTGCATCATGCCATGCGCGGCCATTCGCTGCGCTTCGTGGCGGGTGGGAAACAGGCAGTGCAGCGAAGACACCCGAAGCTCGCGGGCGAGCTCGAGCGCCGATTCAATCAAAATATCACGGACCTCATCGGTTGCGGCTAGCAATCGCGTCCCGGTGACCGGCGTGAATGGCACGGCCGATAGCAGCTTGGGGTAGTAGGCAATCCCGTGGCGGTGATAAGCATCGGCCCATGCCCAGTCGAACACATACTCTCCGTAGGAATGAGTCTTGAGATAGAGCGGCATCGCCCCCGCCAGGGCGCCGTTCTGCTTCAACAGGAGATATTGAGGCGTCCAGCCGTTCGCGCTGCTCGCGCACCCGGTTTCGTGCAATGCCGACAGGAACTCGTGGCTCAGGAACGGCTCGCCGCCTGAAAGCTTGTTCCATTCATCGGCCGGCACGCCGGCGAGCGTATCGACGACTTCTATCGTCACTTTCGCGCCGCTTCTTCGAACGATCGCCGGGTTTTTTCAGCCTGCATCGGGGGTGGCACGATGATATATTAGCGACATGAAAATTGCGATTGCACAGATCAACGCCACCGTCGGCGACTTGAGCGGCAATGTCGCCCGTATCGTCGAGTTTGCCGGGCGCGCACGCCAACAAGGCGCGGATCTCATGGTAACGCCGGAGCTTGCGCTGTGCGGCTATCCGCCCGAGGACCTGTTGCTGCGCGATGATTTTCTCGCGGCCTGCGACCAGGCCCTGGCTGATCTCGCCACCCGGGCAGGGGGCGTCACGCTCGTGGTCGGCCATCCGCGCGCGGTCGACGGCAAGCGCTATAACTCCGCCTCCGTAATCAGGGGCGGGAAAGTGACCGGCGTCTACGACAAGCAGCGGCTGCCGAACTACACCGTGTTCGACGAGGAGCGCTATTTCGAGCCCGGCAGCAAGCCATGCGTGTTCGGCATCGACGGCATCAGTTTCGGCGTGAACATCTGTGAAGATACCTGGGGCGAGCAAGGGCCGGTCACTGCGCGGGCTCGAGGGGACCGCGAGGACGAGCGCGTCGGCATCAACATCTGCGCGGACTCGTGGAACGCCACGGCGCCGCGCGCCGCGCGGGAGGCTGGCGCCAATGTTCTGCTGGTGCTGAATGCTTCCCCCTATCACATGGAGAAGCAGCGCGTGCGCTACGACGTGATGCGCGAGCGCGTGGCGGAGAACGGCATGGCGCTGGTCTATGCCAACCTGGTCGGCGGTCAGGACGAGCTGGTGTTCGACGGCGGCTCATTCGTGCTGAACCGCGAGGGTGTGCTGACGCATCAAATGCCGCTATTCAAGGAAGTGCTGGGGCTGGTTACTCTCACCGATGGCGACCCGCAGCCCGGAGAGATCGCCAAGCCGCTCTCGCAGGATGCGGAAGTTTATGAGGCGCTCATCACCGGCGTGCGCGATTACATCAACAAGAACGGTTTCCCGGGCGCGCTCGTCGGCATTTCGGGCGGCATCGATTCGGCGCTGACCCTGGCGGTGGCGGTGGACGCGTTGGGCGCGGAGCGCGTGCGGGCGGTGATGATGCCGTCGCAATACACCGCGGGCATGAGCGTGGAGGATGCGCTTGCCGAAGCGAAGGCGCTCAACGTGCGCTACACCGAGATTCCGATCAAACCGACCTTCGATGCATTTCTCAAGTCGCTCTCCGGGGAGTTCAAGGGACTCGCAGCCGATGTCACGGAAGAAAACTTGCAGTCGCGCATCCGCGGCACGCTGCTGATGGCGCTTTCCAACAAGACCGGTGCGCTGGTCCTCACCACCGGCAACAAGAGCGAGATGGGCACCGGCTATGCCACGCTTTACGGCGATATGGCGGGTGGTTTCGCCGTGCTGAAGGACATCAACAAGCAGCTGGTCTACCGGCTGGCGGATTACCGCAACAGTATTTCTCCCGTGATACCGCGGCGCGTCATCGAGCGCGCGCCATCGGCCGAACTGCGCCCGAACCAGACCGACCAGGACAGCCTGCCGCCGTACCCGGTATTGGATGCCATCATGGAGGCTTATGTCGAAGACGACTTGAGCCCCAGGGAAATCGTCGCGCACGGATATGCCGTATCGGACGTGGAGCGGGTGGTGCGACTGGTGCGCGGTAGCGAGTATAAACGGCGTCAGGCCCCGGTCGGCATCCGCATCACCCCGCGCGGATTCGGCAAGGACTGGCGTTTCCCGATTACCAACAAATTCCGGCACCAGTTTGATTGACGGCCTGTGATATCCTTAAAGCAAGCACGGCAGCAAATAGCGGAGGGGGCTCATGAAAAAAATCGAAGCGATCTTCAAACCATTCAAGCTGGATGAGGTGCGCGAGGCATTGTCCGAGATCGGCGTCAGCGGCCTGACCGTCACCGAGGTAAAGGGCTTCGGCCGGCAGAAAGGACACACCGAGCTTTATCGCGGCGCGGAATATGTCGTGGATTTTCTGCCGAAGGTCAAGGTCGAGGTGGTGATTCCCGACAAGCTTCAGGAGAGCGCGATCGACGCCATCGTCAAGGCGGCGCGCACCGGCAAGATCGGCGACGGCAAGATATTCATCACCACCGTAGAGCAGGTCATCCGCATCCGGACCGGCGAAACCGACGAGGCGGCGATTTAGATTCTGTGAGGGGTGAGGTGTAAAGAGTGAGGGGGCAGTAACTCGTTTCCCCACACCTTACTCCTTACTCCTTACTCTTCACGCCCCTCAGCAATACCACTACGGCGCCGCTTCCGCCGTCGGCGCGCCGCGCCTGGCAGAATGCCAGGATTTCATCTCGCTGCATCAGCCAGCTCGCCACCTTGCGCTTGAGCACCGGCTCGCGGTTTTTCGAGCCCAGCCCCTTGCCGTGAATGATGCGGATGCAGCGCAGCCCGCGGCGGGCGCATTGATGAAGAAAATCCACCAGCAACTCGCGTGCTTCGTCGACCGTCAGGCCGTGCAGGTCCAGTTCTCCCTGGATGAGCCAGTGGCCGCGACGCAGTTTCCTGAGGGTCTGCGCGCCAATGCCGTTACGTGCATAGGAAAGCTCCTCGCCGGTTTCCATGCCGGCGTCCCAGGGAATAGGGTCGCTTAGACTGTCTTTCAGCGCCTCCCGGTCGTCGCGCAACCGCTGTGATGGAATCGGGCGCGGCAGAGGGCGCTCGAGCTCGGCCTTTTCCGGGCGCGGCAGGGGTGTTACATCCGACACCGAGGCGCGGAACAAGTTGGCATCGTCGGGATGGATGGCCGGTTTGCGGGATTTTTTCATCGAAACACGCCACGGATTAGAGTGGGTCCGGCGACTGCCGGGCTCAAGTCAGTCCGCTGCTTTCCAGGTATTTTTGCGCATCGAGCGCCGCCATGCAGCCGCTTCCCGCGCTCGTCACCGCCTGGCGGTAGACGTGATCCTGCACGTCGCCCGCTGCGAATACGCCCGGGATACTGGTAGCCGTGGCACCGCCCTCGATGCCGCTCTTGGTGATGATGTAGCCATTCTTCATATCGAGCTGCCCGTTGAAGATCTCGGTATTGGGGCGGTGCCCGATGGCGATGAAGACCCCCTTCAACTGCTTCTCGCTAACCGCGCCGGTCTTGACGTGCTTCACGCGCATGCCGGTGACGCCGGTATTGTCTCCCACGACCTCATCCAGCGTGTGGTCCCACAGGATGGCCGCTTTGCCCGACGTGACTTTTTCCTTGAGCTTATCGACGAGTATGGCTTCCGCGCGGAATTTATCCCGGCGATGTATCACCGTCACATGACTCGCTATGTTGGAGAGGTAGAGCGCTTCTTCGACGGCGGTATTGCCGCCGCCAACCACGGCGACTTCCTCCCCCTTATAGAAAAAACCATCGCAGGTGGCGCACCCTGACACGCCGCGCCCCATGAAGGCTTGCTCCGAGGGCAGGCCGAGGTAGATCGCGGATGCGCCGGTTGCGATGACCAGGGCATCGGCGGTGTAGGTCCCCTGGTCCCCGGTCAACGTGAAGGGATTGCTTCCGAGCTTTACCGTGTTGATGTGATCGAAAATGATCTCAGTGCCAAATCGCTCGGCATGCTTGAGGAACCGCTCCATCAGCTCCGGCCCCTGCACGCCCATGGCGTCGGCAGGCCAGTTGTCCACGTCGGTGGTCGTCATCAATTGACCGCCTTGCGCGAGCCCGGTGATCAATACCGGCTTGAGGTTTGCTCGAGCCGCATAAACGGCCGCCGTGTAACCGGCGGGCCCGGACCCGAGTATCAGCAGGCGGGAATGTTTGGGAGGGTTGGCCATACAACGCTTAGATGGGGATTATTGTAAAAAAAGCAACACTTTAGCAGTGGGGGCATGAGGGTGTCGAGTTAGAGCAGTGCTTGAACTACTGCGATTTAAGCCCTTGCTATAAATACAAAATCGGGTTTTTGTGTGCGTCCCGTGCGCTGCGACCCAAGAACAAGACCGAACAGGATGGGAGCTGTCGGATGAGGATGCGCCTCGGACAGGTCGCGTGGATATTGGCCATTGCGACTCCGCCATGCCTGGCGCAATCCGCCCTAGCGATTCGTTCATCTTCCGACATCTTGTTACCGGTTGCTGGCCCGGCCGTTTCTTCGCCCGTCTCGAGGGAAACGGCCAGTCGTTCAGCCCCCATCCATCTGGTCAAGGCTTCTCCTGGAGCGCCCGTTGATAGCGCTCCGATTGCTCCCGTTGTCTCTCCCAAGTTCGAGATTCACCGTTACCTGACGGAAGGCAACATGCTGCTCACACAGGAAAGAATCCATCAGGTGCTGGCGCCCTTCACCGGCATGAACAAGGATTTTGGTGACATGCAGCGGGCGCTCGAGGCATTGCAGGGCGCTTATCAGACTGCCGGGTATGGCGGAGTGGAGATCAGGCTTCCCGAGCAGGAACTCAAAGCGTGGGGAGGTCAGGTTCATCGTGATTGAAGTCAAGATCGGAAAGATCACGATCGAAGGCAACCAGCACTTCAGCGCGGCAAATATTCGAAGAAGCGTACCGACATTACGCGAGGGGTAACACCGCATTCACGCGAAATCGCGGAAAGCATCAGGCTGGCCAATGAAAACCCCTCGAAACAGTCGGCGGTGCTGCTGAAGGGATCGGAGCGGGAGGATCAGGTTGATGCGACGATCCGGGTCGCGGATCATCCAGAAGCTTCATTTCTCTATGGCGTGGGTTTGGTGAGCCATGAAGCAGTCCCTGTCTAACAAGTAGGTTTAACAACCTGCAACAACGTGATTCCAAAGGCCAGGCTGGCGTTTGCCGTTAACCGGGCCGGCGTGACGCCAGACGCTTGATCTGGCAGACTATAGGCTGGTGCCGTTTCCAACTACCTGCGTTTGCGCCTTCCACCACACAAGGCGGATGCGCGATCTAGGATCGTAACGGGCTGTAGTAGTATCGAAGTTGGAACGGCACGGACTTGCACGACGCCGACCGGCGTCGTGACGTAGAACAAGAACCCGGGGTGGGTTACATGCCGGCACAGTTTGCGCTGAATCCGCAGATTCTCAAGAGCGTACCGCTGTTTTCCTTGTTTTCCGACGCGCAGCTCGCGCAGCTGTTGAGCTGCGTGCAGCACCGCAGCTACCCGCGTAATTCCTTCATTCTCCGGGCGGGCGAGGAGACCGACGCTCTCTATATCGTCCTGTCCGGCCGGGTGAAGGTGCTGATCCCCGACGAGGAAGGGCATGAGGTGATCCTTTCCATCATGGGGCCGCACGAGTTCTTCGGGGAGATGGGCCTGCTCGACGATCTGTCGCGCTCGGCCAGCGTGGAAACCCTGGAATCGTGCGAAATGCTGCGCCTGTCCAAGGCCGGCTTTACCAATATCCTCAAGGACAATTTCGAGCTGGCGATGTTGATCATTAGCAGCCTGGTCAAGCGCCTGCGCGAAGCCGACCGCAAGATCGAGAGCCTCGCACTGATCGATGTTTACGGGCGCGTGGCGCGATTGTTGATCGACATGGCAAAGCTAGTCGACGGCAAGTGGGTGGTCGAGCATGCCCCGCCCAAGCAGGAAATCGCGCGGATGATCGGCGCCTCGCGCGAGATGGTCAGCCGCGTGGTCAAGGATCTGCACCGCAAGGGCCTGATCCGCGACGAGAAGCGCCGCATCTACGTTCTCGACAAGCAGTCCATGCAAAAGCGGGCCGCCACCCGCCACGGCGAACGCCGGCCACCCCTGACCAAGGGGTGACGTTCTGCGTCACTGCGATACCCTGTTGTTGAGCCCAATAGTGTCAGGCCTGACCGGTATTATTTCATAATATATTGATTTATAACAATAAATAATTGTCGCATGCCCGGTTCATGTGAGAATTCTTTCACTGTTTGAAACGCTCGCTTGTGGTATAAATTTTGCTGCGGATACAACGAGTTTCCGGACGGGCAGCACCCGTTCGGGTGGTAATGACCGGAGGGAGTGGACTATGAACATACGCAAACTGATTCTGGGGCAAGCAGGCTTCCTCTTGTTCTCGCTGTTCAGCGCGGCGGCACTGGGCGCGGGTGCGGGCACGGTGACGCACCTGAGTGGAACGCTCTCGGTGCAGCGGCCCGATGGCAGCGTGCGTATCCTGTCGCAGAAGTCGGAGGTGAATCCCGGCGACGTGCTGACGACCCAGCGCGACAGTTACGCGCAGATCAATTTCACCGATAGCAGCTCGCTGACGATGCGGCCCAATACCCAGATCAAGGTCGAGCAGTACAACTTCGTGCAGGACCGCCCGCAGGATGACAACTCGTTGCTGCGCCTGGTCAAGGGCGGGTTGCGCACGGTGACCGGCCTCGTCGGCAAGCGCGGCAATCAGGATGCCTACAAGATCGGCACCAATACGGCGACGATCGGGATCCGAGGCTCTTCGGGCGATACGATCGAAAATTCCGACGGCAAGTGCGAAGGCGTGACGCCGGGATGCGAGAAGCTGCCTGCGGGTGTCTATCACACGACCTACACCGGCAGCTACATCATGCAGAACGAGGGAGGGGCGCAGATCATAGGCGAAGGGCAGTTTGGCTTCGCCCGCGACCCGAAGTCGCCGCCCGTCATCCTGCCGCGTGATCCGGGCCTTAATGTAAGCCAACTGCCATTCACGCTTGGCGTGGGTGGGGGGCGTATCCAGGGTCCTGGCCAGGAGTGCGTAGTTCGGTAATCCAGAGCACTGCTTCAAAATAACAAACCCCGCCCAGTGCGGGGTTTGTTTTTGTACATCGGCGATTGGCGCGTGATGCCGGCAGCAGGCAGCGCTGGCGGATCCCGGGGGTATCGATGAGACCGCGAGTTCTTACCCGGAGTCCTTTCGATGTACAATCAAAAAGTTAACCAGGGTATTCAATTTAATGCTGTTGAGCGAGAAAACATCAGTGCGGGCGGCCAAGAACCCGCTGCCGCCTAAACTAGCCGCGCTGGTCCGGGAGTTCTGGTGGTTCGCTCTGCTCGGGTTTGCCCTCTACCTCGCTCTTATCCTCTATACCTACAGTAAAGCCGACCCCGGCTGGTCCCACAGCGCCAGCGTTACGGTTTTCCAAAATGCCGGCGGGAGGGTGGGGGCGTGGGTGGCTGACGTCATGCTCTACGTGTTCGGCCTATCCGCGTACTGGTGGGTCGCGTTGTGCGCCGTCCTGGTGTGGTGGGGCTTCCGGAGGATCGAGAATGTGCCCGAGCAACGCGATCGACGGTCCTACGCCGTCGTGGCGGTCGGATTTTTCGTTGTGCTGGTTGCAAGCAGCGGCATCGAAGCCATACGCCTCTACAGCCTCAAGGCGGCGCTGCCGCAGGCGCCCGGCGGAATATTGGGCGCGGTCGTGGGCGGCTCGCTGGCGCAGGCTCTGGGCTTTACCGGCGCCACGCTCATCCTGCTGGTGCTGTTAGCGGCGGGCCTGAGCCTGTTTTCCGGCGTGTCCTGGCTGACCGTTCTGGAGCGCCTGGGAACCTGGGCGGAGACCGCGTATCTGCTCCTGATGCAGAAATGGCAGGAAAGGGAGGACCGGCGCGCGGGCGAACAGGCGGTGATCAAGCGCGACGAGGTCGTCGAGGTCAGCAAGAGGAAGCTGGAAGTCCACGAGCCGATCCGCATCGAGCCGCCCGCGGTCGAGATACCCAAATCAGCGCGCGTCGAGCGCGAGAAGCAGGTCCCTCTGTTCGAGAACCTGCCCGATTCGCTGCTGCCCCCGTTGAGCCTGCTTGATGAGCCGGAGAAGAGTCACGAGGTATTGAGCACCGAGACTCTCGAATTCACCTCGCGCCTGATCGAGAAGAAGCTGCTCGACTTCGGGGTCGAGGTGAAAGTCGTTGCTGCCTACCCCGGCCCGGTGATCACCCGCTACGAAATCGAGCCCGCCGTCGGCGTCAAGGGCAGCCAGGTCATCAATCTGATCAAGGATCTTGCGCGGGCGCTGTCGGTGGTCAGCATACGCGTGATCGAGACTATCCCGGGCAAAAGCCTGATGGGGCTCGAAATTCCCAATCCGACGCGCCAGATCGTGCGGCTATCGGAGATACTGAGCTCCCAGGTCTACGCCGACATCTCATCCCCGCTGGCCTTGGCGCTGGGCAAGGACATCGCCGGCAACGCGGTAGTCGCCGATCTGCAGCGCATGCCGCACCTGCTGATCGCCGGCACGACCGGGTCAGGCAAGTCCGTGGGGATCAACGCCATGCTGCTGAGCCTGGTTTACAAGTCTCCGCCATCCCAGGTCCGGCTGATCCTGATCGATCCCAAGATGCTCGAACTCTCGATCTACGAGGGAATCCCGCACCTGCTGGCGCCGGTGGTTACCGACATGCGTCAGGCCGCGAACGCGCTCAACTGGTGCGTCGCCGAGATGGACCGGCGCTACAAGCTCATGAACGCGCTCGGCGTGCGTAACATGGCGGGCTTCAACCAGAAGGTGCGCGAGGCGGCCAAGGCCAAGAAGCCGATACCCAACCCGCTCTCGCCCTTGCCGGAGAACGCCGAGCCGCTGCACGAGATGGCATTGATCGTCGTGGTCATCGACGAACTGGCCGACCTGATGATGGTGGTCGGCAAGAAGCTGGAGGAACTGGTTGCGCGGCTGGCCCAGAAGGCGCGCGCGGCGGGGGTACACCTCGTGCTGGCGACTCAACGCCCATCGGTCGACGTCATTACCGGCCTCATCAAGGCCAACATTCCCACGCGCATCGCGTTCCAGGTGTCGGCCCGTGTTGACTCGCGCACCATACTCGACCAGATGGGAGCCGAGACGCTGCTCGGCCAGGGCGACATGCTCTACCTGCCGCCCGGAAGCGGCTTCCCGCAGCGTGTCCACGGGGCATTCGTCGCGGACCACGAGGTGCACAAGGTGGTGGATTACCTCAAGAAGCTGGCCAAGCCGCAGTACGTGGAAAGCGTGCTGGAGGGCCCCGAGCCCGAGGAGGCGGGGGAGGGCGGGCTGGAAGGCGGCGATGCGGAATCGGATCCCCTCTACGACCAGGCCGTTGCCATCGTGCTCAAAACTCGGCGCGCCTCGATTTCTCTGGTGCAACGTCACCTGAGAATCGGCTACAACCGTGCCGCCCGGCTGATCGAGCAGATGGAGCGTGCCGGCCTCGTATCCGCGATGCAGTCGAACGGTAACCGGGATGTGCTGGCGCCGGCTGGGGCAACCGAGGAACGCTAGTTTTCGTATAGAATTTCCGACGCCGGCCGCTGTCTCACCGAACACGACCATGGCGGGGAACCTATCCATGAAAGCGCTGATTGGCTTGATGTTTTTCCTGATTGCCGGGGCGTGCCTCTCTGCGGAAACCTACAAGTGGGTGGATGACAAGGGCGTCGTCAACTACGGCGAAGAGCCTCCCGCCCTCCGCCAGGCCCAACCGGCAAACACGAATCCTGGCGCGGTCATCGAGACCGGCGGCCAATTCAACCAGAAGGCCGAGGCTGAGAAACGCCGTTCAGGAGAAGACCCGCAGAAGCCGCAAGTCGCAGCAGCGCCGGCGCCCGCGCCTGCTTCGTCTTCCGTGTCGGCGCGCGGCATGACCGAGGGCGAGCTGCTGCTCCGCGCCGGCAGGCCCGATCACGAGAGCCTGGATAACCTCAGAAACGACATCGTGAAGACCTACTACTACTTTCCGACCACGGCCAACCCCTACGCCACCGTGGTGACGTTGCGCGGCGGCCGCATCTTCGAGCTGGACCGGATCAAGAAATTCTGATGCCCAGGCTGCTCCTGCTGCTGGTTGTCCTTCTGCCCGGCATGGCGGGCGCGGCGAGCATCGAGGTCCTCAAAGGCCTGCTCGAGCAGACCACCACGGCGCGCGCGCGCTTTGCGCAGATGGTGCTCGACAAGAACCTGAAGATGCTGCAGCAGGCGACCGGCACCATGCAGTTCTCCCGGCCGGGAAAATTCCGCTGGGAGTACGACAAGCCCTTTGAACAGACCATCGTCAGCGACGGCAGCCGGGTCTGGCTCTACGACAAGGATCTCAACCAGGTGACGGTGCGCCGGCTCGATCGCGCGCTGGGCAGCAGCCCGGCAGCCCTGCTTGCCGGCAGCAACGAGATCGAGAAGAGCTATACGCTCACCGGTCTCGGCAGCCAGGAGGGGCTCGACTGGCTCGAGGCTGTACCGAGGGCGCAAGACACGGCGTTCGAGAGAATCAAGCTGGGTTTCGGCAAGTCGGGCCTGGAGGCGATGGAGCTGCGCGACCAGTTCGGCCAGGTCACGGTCATCAAGTTTTCCACCATAGAGCGCAACGCCAAGCTTCCGCCGGAGGCGTTCCGCTTCACACCGCCCAAGGGGGCGGACGTGATCAGTGAATGATCTTTTCGCAAAGAAGTCGCCGCAAGCACCGCTCGCCGACCGGCTGCGCCCGCGCACGCTCGACGAGTTCGTAGGCCAGGCGCACCTGCTCGCGCCGGGCAAGCCGCTGCGGCTCGCCTTCGAGGCGGGCAAGCCTCATTCCATGATCCTGTGGGGATCTCCGGGCGTCGGCAAGACCACGCTCGCTCGCCTGATGGCCAAGGCTTTCGATGCCGAGTTCATCGCGATTTCCGCGGTCCTCTCGGGGGTAAAGGAAATCCGCGATGCCGTGGCCCGGGCCGAACACGTCCTGCAGCAGTCCGGGCGCAATACCATCCTGTTCGTGGACGAGGTGCACCGCTTCAACAAGGCGCAGCAGGATGCGTTTCTGCCGCACGTCGAGCGGGGGTTGCTCACCTTCATCGGGGCCACTACCGAGAATCCTTCGTTCGAGATAAACGGCGCGTTGTTGTCGCGGGCCGCGGTATACGTCCTTCAACCGCTCACGGAAGACGAGCTGGGGCAGTTGCTTGAGCGCGCGCGGAGAGAGGCCCTGAACGGGCTCGAATTCACTCCTGAGGCGAGGGCATTGCTGATCGCTTCAGCCGATGGCGATGCGCGGCGGCTGTATAACATGCTCGAGCAGATCGGAATAGCCGTTGAAGAGGCGGGACGCGCTGAAGTGGATGAAGCATTCGTGCGCGATGCGTTGGCGCATCGACTTCGACGCTTTGACAAGGGCGGGGAGCAGTTCTACGACCAGATCTCGGCCCTGCACAAATCGGTGCGCGGTTCCGCCCCGGATGCGGCGCTGTACTGGCTCACCCGCATGCTGGATGGGGGGACCGACCCGCTCTACATCGGCAGGCGGCTGGTACGCATGGCGGTCGAGGATATCGGGCTTGCCGATCCGCGCGCGCTGCGCATCGCACTGGACGCCTGCGAGACCTACGAGCGGCTGGGTTCGCCGGAAGGGGAGCTTGCGCTGGCGGAAGCGGCGTTGTACATGGCGATCGCTCCGAAGAGCAACGCCGCCTACGTGGCATATGGCGCGGCGCGGGAGCTGGTGCGCAACGACACAACGCGACCGGTACCCGAGCGCTTGCGCAATGCTCCGACCCGCCTGATGAAGGAACTCGGCTACGGGCGCGACTACCGCTATGCGCACGACGAGCCGGATGCGTATGCGGCAGGGGAAAACTATTTCCCCGATGACATGAAGAAACCCGAGTTCTACCGCCCCACCGGGCAAGGGCTTGAGGCCCGGATCCGCGAGCACCTTGAGAGCCTGCGTAAGCTCGATACCGAAGCCCGAAAAAAGAAAAAGTGACCGGTGACCGGATCATGAGTTGGCAGTTAGCAGTTAGCAGCGGCTGCAAACTGCCCACTGCAAACTGCAAACTTCTTGATCCCTCGTCACTCAGCCTTTATATCGGCGTCCTTGATGACCTTGCCCCATTTGGCGCTTTCCGACTTCATGAAAGCGCCGAACTGATCGGGGGTGCTGCCGATGACGTCGGCTCCCATGCCCGCAATCCTGTCCCTGAAGTCGGGCTGCTGCAGCACCTTCAAAATGTCGGCATAGAGCCGGTTGATCAGGTCGCGTGGCGTGGCGGCCGGCACCGTCATCCCGAACCAGTTGGTGAGTTCGTAACCCGGCACGGTTTCGCCGACGGTGGCCACATCGGGCAGGAGCGGCGAACGTTTCCCGCCGAGTACCGCGAGCGCGCGCAGCCTGCCGGCCTTGATGTACGGCAACGACTGCAGCAGGCTGTCGCAGGTGAGGGACACCTGGCCGGCCAGGAGGTCAATGAAGCTCAGGCCGCTGCCCTTGTAGGGGATATGGAGCATGTTGACCTTGGTCATCGACTTGAACAGTTCGGCCCCGAGGTGCGGCGCGCCACCGGGTCCCGATGAGGCGTAGTTGATCTGGCCGGGCCGGGCCTTGGCGAGCGCGATCAGTTCTTTCACGTTTTTTGCGGGCAACGAGGGATGCGCGGTCATGACGAAATGCACCGCCACGACCTGGGTGAGCGGGGCCAGATCGCGCAACGGGTCCACCGGCATCTTCGGGTACAAATACTGGTTGGCCGTGAGGTTGCCGAGGGTGCCGATGAACAGGGTATGTCCGTCAGGCGCCGAGCGTGCCGCCGCCTCGGTGCCGATGACGCCCGAAGCCCCCGGGCGGTTCTCGACGACGATGGGCTGGTTCCAGATCTCGGTCAGCCTCGGGCCCATGGTGCGGGCTACGATATCAACGCCGCCGCCGGGAGGGAATGCAACGATGATGCGAACCGGTTTTCCGGGGAACGGCTGGGCGGCGACGTCGTGGCTCAAGATTGTGAATACCAGCGTCAACAGCAATCCAGTTGCCAAGCGCATAGTCAGTCCCCCTTGATGGTTGATGCTGCCGGAGCCGCGGGCCGTAACGGTACCTGCCGCGGATTATTGTTTGCGAGTGCGCCGGACTGTACGTCCCGAAAATCCGGCATGTCAAGGTCTGGCGGCGCCTGCCAAACTCCGAGATAATGCTTGCGGCTATGGCCATGCAATACCTTCCGCATGCTTGATGTCCAGTTACTGCGCAGCGACCTGGCCGGCGTGACGAAACGTCTCGCCGATCGCGGCTATACGCTCGATGCCGCCGTATTCGAGGCGCTGGAAGCGAGCCGCAAGGCGGTGCAGACCGAGACGCAGGAATTGCAGGCGAAACGCAATCAACTCTCCAAGCAGATCGGCCAGATGAAGGCCAAAGGCGAGGATGCGTCCCAGCTCATGGCGCAGGTTAACGGCCAGGCGGACCGGCTGAAGGCGCTGGAGCAGGAGCTGGAGTCGGTGCAGGCCAGGCTCAACGATTTTCTTCTCGGCGTGCCCAACGTTCCTCACGCGAGCGTTCCCGCAGGAAAGTCCTCGGAAGACAACCCGGAGGTTCGCAAGGTGGGCACGCCGCGGGCGTTCGGTTTTCCGGTCAGAGACCACGTTGACGTGGGCATGCCGCTGGGCATGGACTTCGACGCGGCTTCAAAAATCAGCGGCGCGCGGTTCGTGCTGATGAAAGGGACGCTGGCGCGGCTGCACCGCGCGCTGACCCAGTTCATGCTCGATGTACATACACGTGATCATGGCTATACGGAGATCTACGCGCCGTATCTAGTCAACGCAGACAGCATGCGTGGAACCGGGCAATTGCCCAAGTTCGAGGAGGATTTGTTCAAGATTCCCAGGCAGTCGTTCGATGACGATGCGGTTGCTGTGGAAATGCGAGGGGGAAAAGTTTCCTCGGTAACGGCGAAATTGCGGGATACAAGCCTTTACTTGATTCCTACGGCAGAGGTGCCGGTCACCAACATAGTTCGGGACGCCATTCTTCCGTTGTCGGATTTGCCACTGAAATTCGTATGTCACACCCCTTGTTTCCGGGCGGAAGCAGGATCTTACGGCAAGGACACGCGCGGCATGATCCGCCAGCACCAGTTCGACAAGGTCGAGCTGGTGCAGATCGTCCACCCGCAGAAGTCCTATGACCTGCTGGAGGAGCTCACTTCGCATGCCGAGGCTATCCTGAAGAGGCTGGATCTGCCTTACCGGACTGTCACGCTGTGCACGGGCGACATGGGCTTCGCCGCGGCCAAGACCTACGATATCGAGGTCTGGCTGCCGGGACAGAAGGCGTACCGGGAAATCTCGTCGTGCAGCAACTTCGAATCGTTCCAGGCCCGTCGCTTGCAGGCGCGCTTCCGCAACGACAAGAACAAGACCGAATTCGTGCATACGCTGAACGGCTCGGGGCTCGCTGTCGGGCGCACGCTCGTCGCGGTGCTCGAGAACTATCAAAACGCCGATGGCAGCGTCTCGATACCGGAAGCGTTGCGGCCATACATGGGTGGTGCGACTGCAATCAAGGCGCGTTAGGCGCGATGTCATGGCGCTGTTAAAATCGCGCCTTCGCGCGGAGAGGTGCCAGAGTGGTTGAATGGGCCGGTCTCGACAACACGCCGACCCATCTGCTATTTCGCGCAACGCAGTGAAGCGCTCGTTTACGGGTCGGCTTGTTGCGGCGTAGGCTAACCTGCCCCTTGGCCTATCCAAGGGGCAGGTTAAGGCCCGTGGGCCGGCCGGAGCCAAAACCGGTTCCGGTTTTCCCTGCTGAATGCGCTGGATTGGATCAATCGGAGAGGTGCCAGAGTGGTTGAACGGGCCGGTCTCGAAAACCGGAATACGCGCAAGCGTATCGTGGGTTCGAATCCCACCCTCTCCGCCAATAAAAAAGCGACCCAGCGGTCGCTTTTTTACATGCAGC
>CAYYZZ010000012.1:0-24372 GCA_964476235.1 uncultured Streptomycetaceae bacterium
CCCTTGTTGCCGCGCTCGTCCTTGTCCACCTGGACGATCAGCTCCTGGCCTTCTTCGAGCGCCTCCTTGATGCTGGCGCGGCCGACGTCCACCCCGGGCTTGAAGTAGGCCCGTGCGACCTCCTTGAAAGGGAGGAAGCCATGGCGCTCGGCCCCGTAATCCACGAAAGCGGCCTCGAGGCTGGGCTCGATGCGGGTGATGACCCCCTTGTAGATATTGCTCTTGCGCTGTTCCTTGCCGGGGATCTCGATGTCGAGGTCGACGAGTTTCTGGCCTTCAACGATCGCGACGCGCAGTTCTTCGACTTGCGTCGCGTTAAACAACATGCGTTTCATTGTTATCTTCTCCCGCGCTCAAACACGGGATGGAGCAAACCGCGGAGCCTGCGCCTGGGCAGGCTGCGCCGACCGTTTCAGTCGCGAGGCGTCAGCAGGATAGACATGGTGTTTCGGATGTCTCGTGCGGTTTGCCTGGGGACCCGCGCCTGGGCAGCGGTTCCCGGGAATTCCTGTGGTGTCGTGAGCGCGTAATCGTCTAGTATCGCTACTTCTGCGTGGTGAGCGACATTAACCATGCCTTGCGGCGAATTCGCAACCGGCGCGGCTTCCTTATAGCCATGCAACCGGAACCTGCGAATCGCGTTGCGCACGCCCGTCATACTTGCGCGCTCCCGCTGCTGATTTTTGACGCGGGGCGCAAGCCGGCTGGCGGAGCTATTCGCATCACGCTTTCCAGCGACAGTTTGCATGCGTGGAATAGTATATACAAATGAATGAGTTAAGTAAAGATTCGGCGACCTGGCATGAAGTGGAGGCAGAAGCGGCTGGCCAGCGCGTGGACAACTATCTGACCAAGCGGCTGAAAGGAGTGCCGAAGAGCCACATCTACCGCATCCTCCGCAGCGGTGAAGTGCGCATCAACAGCCGCCGGATCGGCCCCGAATACCGGGTTCAGGCCGGCGACCGCCTGCGCCTGCCGCCGGTACGCACCGCCAGGCCGACCGCTGCGGCCAAGGCGCCGCCGGGACCCCGGCTCAAAGCCGACATACTCTACGAAGACGATATCCTGCTGGTGATCGACAAACCCTCGGGCGTCGCGGTGCACGGCGGCAGCGGCATCATCCGCGGCGTGATCGAGCAGTTGCGCCTGGAGCGGCCCGAGGGGCGTTTCCTGGAGCTGGTCCACCGGCTCGACCGCGAAACCTCGGGCGTGCTGATGCTGGCCAAGCGGCGCTCCGCGCTGACCGAGCTGCACCGGCAGCTGCGGGAGGGGCAGGTGCAGAAGTTCTATCTCGTGCTGGTGAAAGGCGCCTGGCGGGATGAGAAGCGCAGCGTCAAGCTGCCGCTGCAAAAATACGTACTCGCTTCCGGCGAGCGCCGCGTGAGCGTCGGCCGCGACGGTCTGTCCGCCCACACCGTGTTCCGGCTGCAAAGAAGCTGGAACGGCTTCAGCTTGCTCGAGGCCGAGCTCAAGACCGGCCGCACCCATCAGATCCGCGTGCACCTCGCGCACCTCGGCTACCCGGTCGCGGGCGACGACAAGTATGGCGATTTCCCGCTCAACAAGCAGCTGGCGAGGCGGGGATTGAAGCGGATGTTCCTGCATGCATCCAGGGCCGTGATTACCCATCCTCAAAGCGGCGCCGCATTGACGCTCGACGCGCCGCTGCCATCCGGACTGAAAGCGTTTCTCGCCGTGCTCGATGCGGGGGAATAGAGAATTGGCCAGGCGTTTTGAGCTGCTGGTGTTCGATTGGGATGGCACGCTGATGGACTCGGCGGCGGCGATCGCCGCGTCGCTCCAGGCGGCGTGCCGCGACCTGGACCTTCCCGTTCCGCGCGAGGAGCAGGCGCGCTACGTCATCGGCCTGGGGCTTGGCGATGCGATGATCCATATCCTGCCGGGACTGGATCCGGCGCGTTACCCGGATGTGCAGGCGCGATACCGCGTTCACTTCCTGGAGCGTGACTCCGGCACTACGTTGTTTCCCGGAGCGGCCGAGACGGTGGCGGCGCTTCATGGCTCCGGCCATTTGCTGGCCGTGGCGACGGGCAAGAGCCGTCGCGGCCTGGACCGGGCGCTCGCCGCCACCGGCCTCAAAAGCTATTTTCATGCAACGCGCTGCGCCGACGAAGGGCATTCCAAGCCGCATCCCGGCATGCTGCTCGGGCTGATGGGAGAGCTGGGTGTCGCCAGCGAGCGGACCTTGATGATCGGGGACACCACGCATGACATGGAAATGGCCCATGCCGCGGGCGTTTCCCGTCTCGGTGCCGCCTACGGGGCGCACGCGAAAGACGACTTGCTTGGCTACGCGCCGGTGGCCTGCGTGGACGATTTCGACGGCTTGCGGAGATGGCTGATGCAGAATGCCTGAATTCCGCGCCCGTCTGTGCAAGGCGGGTACGGGCTAGAATAGCGTCGTCGCCGTGGGTCGAACCGTATCCATGGCGATTCTGACTGAGATTGGTAAATGAGGGTGGCAAACATGGCTGAACCGGAAACAGGCGCACAAGGATCAAGCTGGGAGCGCCAGACGATCGAGAAGCTCGCGCTGGCTGCCATCAACGAGCAGCGCCGGGCGAGGCGCTGGGGCATCTTCTTCAAGCTGCTCGCTTTCGTCTATCTGTTTGCTCTGCTGTTCATCGGCATAGGCTGGGTGGGCAAGAAGGAATTGAGCCCGGGCAAACACACCGCGCTGGTCGAGGTGAGCGGCGTCATCGCGCCCAACAGCAATTCCAGCGCGGACAACGTCAGCGCCGGGCTGCAGGAAGCATTCAAGGACAAGCGCACGCAAGGCGTGATCCTGCGCATCAACAGCCCCGGCGGCAGCCCGGTCCAGGCCGGGTACATCAACGACGAGATCCGGCGGCTGCGCGCGAAATACCCCGATATCCCGCTCTACGCGGTGGTCGAGGACATCTGCGCTTCCGGCGGTTATTACATCGCCGTGGCCGCCGACCGCATCTACGTGGACAAGGCGAGCATCATCGGCTCGATCGGCGTGCTGATGGACGGCTTTGGTTTCACCGGGACGATGGAGAAGCTGGGTGTCGAGCGGCGGCTGCTCTCGGCAGGGGAAAACAAGGGGTTCCTCGACCCGTTCTCACCCGTGCTCGAGCCGCAAAAGGAGCACGCCCAGCAGATGCTGGGCCAGATTCACCAGCAGTTCATCGGCGTGGTGCGGGCCGGCCGCGGCAAGCGGCTGAAGGAGACGCCCGACATGTTCTCCGGCCTGCTGTGGGTCGGCCAGAAGAGCATCGAGCTCGGCCTCGCTGACGCGCTGGGCAGCGTCGAATACGTGGCGCGCGAGGTGATCAAGGCCGAGGACATCGTGGATTTCACGCCGCGCGAGAACGTGGCTGAGCGCCTCGCGAAGCGGTTCGGTGCTGGGGTGGCGGAAGGCCTCGTGCGATTCGGCGTCCTGGAGGGTATGAAGATCCGCTGAAGCTACTCCCGATAGAGCAGAAACACGGCAAGCCGCCGGTCGAGTGCCGGCGGCTTTTTTTTCCACTCCGAAATCGCGTGCGTTGCCACGGTTTGGGTGGGGAGCGTAAGGTCCGCCGCGATGCAGAGCAGCGTATCGCCGCGACAATGTTCGAGCAGCGCTTCCAGCAGCACGGCACTGCGATAGGGCGTCTCGATGAAGATCTGGGTCACGCCGCGCGCTTGCGCGTCGAGGGTCTTCAGCCTCTGTGCCCGCTCGCTCTTCTCAACGGGAAGGTAGCCGTGGAACGCGAAGTGCTGTCCGTTCATGCCGGAAGCCATCAGCGCGAGCAGGATGGACGAGGGCCCGACGAGCGGCTCGACCCGGATGCCGGCGCTGTGCGCGCGCCGCACCAGCTCGGCGCCGGAATCAGCCACCGCCGGACAGCCTGCTTCCGACATCAGCCCGCAGTGCACGCCCGCGAGCAGAGGCGTGAGCAGGGATTCGAGGTCGTCCTTTTTCGTATGCTCGTTCAGGAGATGGATGTTGATCTCCCGCATGGGTCCGGAATGGGCGATCGCCTTGAGAAAGCGCCGCGCGGATTTAGCGTCCTCGGCAATGAAGGTGCGCAAGGTGCGTGCGGTGGCGAGCGTGGCCGGCGGAAGCCAGGATGAAGCGTCCTCTCCGCCCAGCGCGACCGGGATCAGGTAGAGCGTTCCCTTGCTCGGACGCGGCTCAGACAATGGCGACGCCTTCCTTCCTCAACATGGCCGCAAGCTGCACCAAGGGTAGCCCGATCAAGGCGCTGGGGTCGTCACCGGTCACGCGCTCGACGAGCACGATGCCGAGCCCTTCGATCTTGGCGCTGCCCACGCAGTCGTAGGGTTGTTCCAGTTCGAGATAGCGCTCGATCTCGCGTTCGCTATAATGGCGGAAGTGCACGGTAGTCGGCACTTCCGCCGTCTGCAAAGCGCCGCTTGCCGTGTTGAGCAGCGCCAGCGCGGTGTGAAACAGCACGCCCTTGCCGCGCATCGCCATGAGCTGCGCCACGGCGTTTTCATGGTTGCCCGGCTTGCCGAGGCGCGCGCCGTCAAGTTCCGCCACCTGGTCACTGCCGATGACCAGCGCCTCGGGAAAAGACGAGGCCACCGCCCGTGCCTTGGCCTGTGCGAGCCGCAGGGCGGTGTCGCGAGCTGCCTCTCCCGGCTGGGCGGTTTCATCCGCGTCCGGCGCTCCCACTTCAAAAGGCAGCCGCAATCGCTCCAGCAAAGCGCGGCGGTACGGCGATGTCGAGGCGAGCACGATGCGGGGGGAATTCAAGGCCCGGGGAATCCTGCTAAGTCTCTGCCAAATCTGGTTTTTTAGCCGAAATTTTTTTGACAGAGCGGTGCAAAAATACTATCATGCGCGGCCTATGACTGTCATTGACAGTCTGGAGTTTGCCCAGACCGGACAGAGCCTGCGTGGCAGCCTGCCGATTTCGGGGCTGACACGGCTGCGGGACAGCCTCGCTGATGCCCTCGGCGAGGTCGAGTTCGTGGTACAAGGCGGCCGCGATGCGCGCCGGCGTCTCATCCTCAGCGTCGATGTCAGCGGCGTGTTGCACTTGCAGTGCCAGCGTTGCCTGGAGGCGCTCGGTTACCCGCTGCGCCTTTCGAACACGCTGCTGCTGGTCGAACCGGGCGGGGCGGCAGCGGGCGACTTCGAGGCGAAAGACGCTGAATGGATCGAAGCCAGCTCGACGCTCGACTTGGCGGGACTGATCGAGGACGAGATTCTGCTGAGCCTGCCTTTTGCCCCGCGGCATGAGGAAGGAGCCTGCCGGCAGGGCGCGGACTCCGCGACGGGAACCGCCAGGGTTTTGGCGTTCGCGAAGCTGGCTGCGCTGAAGCGGAACAGTAATTGATATATCAAGGAGTGTGAGACATGGCAGTACCGCAGAACAAGAAGTCCCCTTCGAAGCGAGGCATGCACCGCTCGCACGACTCGCTGTCCAATCCGCCGCTGGCGCTCGAGCCGACCACCGGCGAGGTGCACCTGCGGCACCACATCAGCCCGAACGGCTACTATCGCGGCAAGAAGGTCATCAGGACCAGGGGCGAATAGGCGTTTTGCCCGCCATTGCAATACGGCCGGCGCGCGTTGTCATCGCGTGCTAGGGAGAGGGAGTGCGGATGGATGTGAGGGTTGCCATCGATTGCATGGGTGGCGATCACGGCGCGCACGTCACGGTGCCCGCCGCGCTGAGCGTTCTGCGCGGCGATCCGGATGTGTCCTTTCTGCTCGTCGGCCGGCAGGACGCGGTCGAGCGGCAATTGGCCCGCCACGGCTCCGCACCGACCGGGCGGGTGAGTGTCAGGCACGCGAGCCAGGAAGTTGAAATGGACGAGCCGCCCGCTTCCGCCATGCGCGGCAAGAAGGATTCCTCCATGCGGGTAGCGATCAACCTGGTGGAGCAAGGCGAGGCGGCGGCCTGCGTCAGCGCGGGCAATACAGGCGCGCTGATGGCGATTTCTCGCTTCGTGCTGGGCATGCTTCCCGGCATCGACCGTCCCGCGATCGCCACCCTGCTACCCACGATAAAGGGACATACCTACATTCTGGATCTTGGTGCGAACGTGAACTGCGAGCCCGAGCACCTGCTGCAATTCGGCATCATGTGCTCGGAACTGGTGCGCTCGGTCGAAGGCAAGTCGCGTCCCACGGTGGGACTGCTCAACATCGGGGCCGAGGACAGCAAGGGCAACGAGCTGGTGAAGCGCGCTGCCGAGCTGATGCGCGCGAGCGACCTCAATTTCCACGGCTACGTCGAGGGTGACGATATCTACAAGGGCACGACCGACGTGGTGGTGTGCGACGGCTTTGTCGGCAACGTCGCTCTCAAGACATCCGAGGGGCTGGCGCAAATGCTCGCTACCTACCTGCGCGAGGAATTCGGCCGCAATCCGCTCACCCGGCTGGCCGGCCTGGTGGCGCTCCCCGTGATCAACGCTTTCAAAAACCGCGTGGATCACCGCCGCTATAACGGCGCGAGCCTGCTGGGACTGCGCGGTATCGTGGTCAAGAGCCACGGCTCGGCCGACGCATTCGCCTTCGAGTTCGCCATCCGGCGCGCGATAGAGGAAGCGCGCACCGGCGTGCTCGCGCACATCACCGAGCGCATGGCGGCCATCCACAAGAGCGCGGCGTGAATAACCACTATTCCAGGATCGTCGGCACCGGCGGCTATCTTCCCGCCAAGGTGCTTGCCAACCGCGACCTTGAACGGATGGTGGACACCACCGACGAGTGGATCTACACGCGCACCGGCATACGGCAGCGGCACATCGCCGCGGATGACGAGAAAACGAGCGACCTGGCGCTTGAGGCGAGCCGCAGGGCGTTGGCGGCGGCCGGCATCGCGCCCGCCGACCTCGATCTCATCATCGTCGCCACCACCACGCCCGATATGATTTTTCCCAGCACGGCTTGCATCCTGCAGTCCAAGCTCGGCACACGGAATTGCCCGGCGTTCGACGTGCAGGCGGTCTGCAGCGGTTTTATCTACGGGCTCTCCACGGCCGATCAGTTCATGCGCTCGGGGCAGTACCGCAATATCCTCGTGGCAAGCGCCGAAATCTATTCCCGCATCCTCGACTGGAAAGACCGCGCGACCTGCGTGCTGTTCGGCGATGGCGCGGGCGCCGTCGTGCTCCGGCGCGACAACGCGCCGGGCATCCTGTCGAGCCACCTGCATGCCGACGGCTCGTATGCGAACATGCTGTCGGTGCCGGGTACGGTTTGTGGCGGCAAGGTGGCCGGCCGGCCGTTGCTGCAGATGGATGGAGGAGGCGTGTTCAAGTTCGCGGTCAAGGTGCTCGATGACATCGTCGAGGAGACGTTGACGGCAAACAACATGAAGAAGAGCGACATCGACTGGCTGGTCCCGCACCAGGCCAATATCCGCATCATCCGGGCCACGGCCAAGAAACTCGGAATGAGCATGGAGAAGGTGGTGGTGACGGTGGATCGCCATGCAAACACTTCCGCCGCTTCCATCCCGCTCGCGCTCGACGAGGCCGTGCGCGACGGGCGCATCCGCGCCGGCCAGCACGTGCTGATGGAAGGCGTGGGCGGCGGCTTCACCTGGGGCGCGGTATTGGCTAAATGGTAAGCACGGATCACCCGTCACGCGTCGCGAGTCACAGGTCATGAAATTTGCTTTTGTGTTTCCAGGGCAGGGCTCCCAGTCGGTCGGGATGATGCAGTCCTTCGCGGAATCGAAAGGCGTGCGCGAAATATTCGCCGAGGCTTCCGATGTGCTTGAGCAGGACTTGTGGAAACTGGTGGCGGAGGGGCCGGCTGAAGCACTCAATTCCACCGTCAACACGCAGCCGGTCATGTTGACCGCGGGATACGCGGTCTACCGTGCGTGGCGAGATGCGGGCGGGGCCGACCCGGCGCTGGTTGCCGGCCACAGCCTGGGCGAGTACACCGCCCTGGTGGCTTCCGGCGCGCTGGCGTTCCGTGACGCGCTTCCGCTGGTGCGCTTTCGCGCCCAGGCGATGCAGGAAGCGGTGCCAGTGGGCGAAGGCGCGATGGCCGCCATCCTCGGTCTGGAGGACGACGCAGTGAGCGCTGCATGCGGGGAAGCGGCGCAGGGACAGGTGGTGGAACCGGTCAACTTCAATGCGCCGAGCCAGGTCGTGATTGCCGGTCACAAGTCGGCCGTGGAGCGGGGCATGGCGGCGGCGAAGGCGAAAGGAGCCCAGCGCGCAGTGCTGTTGCCGGTGAGCGCGCCCTTTCATTCTTCCCTGCTCAAGCCGGCTGCCGAACGGCTGTCCGCCTATCTGGTCGGGATCCACGTGAGCGCGCCGCGCATCCCGGTCGTGAACAATGTGGACGTGGCGGCGGAAAACGACACGCAGCGCATCAAGGACGCCCTGGCGCGCCAGGCGTGCAAGCCGGTGCGCTGGGTGGAGGTGGTGCGACGCATGGCCGGGGCCGGCGTTACGCACGTTGCAGAATGCGGTCCGGGGAAGGTGCTGGCCGGGCTGACCAGGCGCATCGACGGCAATCTCCAGGGTTACGCCATCACCGATCCGCAATCCCTGGAACAAACCCTGCAAGCATTTAAGAGTCTATAACACAGTGAAACGCGCGATGAGCCTCGACGGAAAAGTTGCGCTCGTCACCGGCGCCTCCCGCGGCATCGGCCAGGCGATTGCGCTGGAGCTGGGCAAGCAGGGCGCCGTGGTCATCGGCACTTCGACCACCCAGTCCGGCGCGGATGGCATCCAGCAGCTGCTCACGGCGGCCGGCGTCAAGGCCGCGGGCGTGGTGCTCAACGTCAACGATACGCAGCAGACCGAGTCCGCCGTCGCGGGGATGCAAAAACAGTTCGGAGACATCGCGATTCTCGTCAACAACGCCGGCGTCACGCGCGATAACCTGCTGGTGCGCATGAAGGACGAAGAATGGGACGAGGTCATGTCCACCGACCTCAAGTCGATCTACCGGCTGTCCAAGCTGGTGCTCCGCTCGATGATGAAAGCGCGCTACGGGCGCATCATCAACATCACCTCGGTGGTCGGCGTGACCGGGAATGCCGGCCAGACTAACTATGCCGCCGCCAAGGCCGGCGTCATCGGCTTCTCCAAATCGCTCGCCCGCGAGGTCGGCAGCCGCAACATCAACGTCAACTGCATTGCGCCGGGTTTCATCGACACCGATATGACGCGGGCGCTGAGCGGGCAGCAGCGGGAGGCGCTGATCGGGCGAATCCCGCTGGGCCGGCTGGGGCGGCCGGAGGACGTGGCCGCCGCCGTGGCGTTCCTGGCTTCGCCCGGGGCGGATTACATGACCGGATGCACGCTGCACGTCAACGGCGGCATGCACATGGATTGAATATCCACAGGGTTAATAATGCCGCCGTTTCCCTCACCCCCGCCCCTCTTCCACTAGTGGGCGAGGGGCGGTTACAGATCGCTTTCGCAGAGGCGTGAAAGCGATCAATCAGTTTGGGCGGCATGCACATGGATTCATGATGACAGGTATCTGAATTTCAGGGACTTTTTTGGTGTGCGAATCTGGTAAAATAGCGCCCTGATTCGATACTGAACACCCTGGCCATAGACGAGTGCCGGGTCTGATACACGAGCACTAACAGCCTTTCGAAGAAAGGGGACCTGAATGGAGAATATCGAGCAACGCGTCAAGAAGATTGTTGCCGAGCAGCTGGGCGTCAATGAGGCAGACGTCAAGAACGAGTCGTCCTTCGTCAACGACCTTGGCGCGGACTCACTCGACACCGTGGAACTGGTGATGGCGCTCGAGGAGGAGTTCGAGACCGAGATTCCCGACGAGGAAGCGGAGAAGATCGCCACTGTCCAGCAGGCTATCGACTACATCCAGAGCCATTCGAAATCCTGATCTTCGCCCTGCCCGGAGCGAATTTGTCCAGACGCAGAGTCGTCGTCACCGGTCTCGGTATCGTTTCCCCGGTCGGGACAGGGGTGCCGGAAGCCTGGAACAGCATCCTCGCCGGCCAGTCCGGCATCACTCGCATCTCCCGTTTTGACCCTTCTCCCTTCAGCTCGCAGATCGCGGGGGAGGTGAAGGGCTTCGACCCGGCGCAATACTTGTCTGCCAAGGAAGCGCGCCGCTTCGACACGTTCATCCATTACGGCCTCGCGGCCTCGATCGAGGCGATCAAGGACTCGGGACTCGATTTCGAGCGCGAGCAGCGCGAGCAGATCGGTGTGTGCATCGGTTCCGGCATCGGCGGGCTGCCGCTAATCGAGGAGATGCACAACGTCTTTCTCGCCGGCGGGCCGCGCAAGATCACGCCGTTTTTCGTGCCGGGTTCGATCATCAACCTGATCTCCGGCCAGCTCTCGATCATGTACGGGCTCAAGGGCCCGAACCTCGCCGTGGTAACGGCGTGCACGACCGCCAACCATTCGATCGGCGAGGCCGGCCGACTGATCGAGTACGGCGATGCCGACGTGATGATCGCGGGCGGATCCGAGGCGTGCGTGTCGCAGCTCGGTGTCGGCGGATTCTGCGCCGCCCGCGCGCTGTCGGGACGCAACGATGATCCCGCGACCGCGAGCCGCCCCTGGGACAAGGACCGCGATGGCTTCGTGCTGGGAGAGGGCGCCGGGATACTCGTGCTCGAGGAATACGAGCATGCGAAGAAGCGGAGCGCGAAGATTTATTGCGAGCTGGCGGGCTACGGGATGAGCGCGGACGCGCACCATATCACCGCCCCGTGCGCGGACGGCGAAGGCGCGGTGCGGTGCATGGCCAACGCCATGAGGAACGCCGGCATCAATCGCGACCAGGTGGATTATGTGAACGCTCATGGCACCTCGACCCCGCTGGGCGACGTGGCCGAGACGGTCGCGGTGAAGAACTGCTTCGGCGACCACGCGAAGAAGCTCGCCGTCAGCTCGACCAAGTCCATGACCGGGCACCTGCTGGGTGCTGCCGGCGGTATCGAGGCTGTGTTCACGGCGCTCGCGTTGCGCGACCAGGTTGCGCCGCCGACCATCAATCTCTTCAACCAGGATCCGCAGTGCGACCTGGATTACGTGCCCAACACGGCGCGCAAGATGAAGATCGACGTTGCTGTTTCGAATTCGTTCGGATTCGGCGGCACTAACGGCAGCCTGGTTTTCAAGAAGCTTTGATCGCGCCCGAGGTCTAGTGGCCGGTCGGACTTAGGTGTCCGACCGGCCATTAACAGCAAAACCGCCCGCGAATTTAGAATGAAACCCAGGGTAATGACCCCGATTGGCCTCCGATAGGCGCGTGCGTAGGCTGAGAATGAGGTTTTCACTGACATTGCCTCCCGTTATCGTGCGGGCGGTTTTGCATAAGGAGTTTGTCCGACCTGAGCCCGACAAACTCCTAGGCGCATTTCCATGATCCTGGTCAACGGCGTCGCGGCTGACAGCGTCGCTGCAACCGATCGCGGCCTGGCCTACGGCGACGGCGTGTTCCGCACCCTGCTGTGGAGACGGGGCAAGCCCCGGTGGTGGCCGCAGCAATACTGCAAGCTCGAGCGCGACTGCGGGGCGCTCTCGATTGTCTGCCCGACGGAAGCGGTGTTGGCAGAGGAACTCGCCCGGGCCGTGACCGAGACCGAGGACAGGGTCGTCAAGATCATCGTCACCCGCGGCAGCGGGGCGCGCGGCTATGCGCCGCCGCAGAAGACGTCGCCCACCCGCATCGTCATGACCGCGCCCTTGCCGGAGTATCCGGAGGAATTTGCCCGCTCGGGAATCAAGGTCCATCTGTGCAGGACGCGGTTTTCTTTCCAGCCGCGGCTTGCCGGCGTCAAGCACCTCAACCGGCTTGAAAACGTGCTTGCCCGCGCCGAGTGGAGCGATCCCGCGGTGCCCGAAGGCCTGGTGCTCGATGAGCAAGACCATATCGTCGGCGGCACCATGACCAATCTTTTTGTCGTCGAGGGGGGCAGGCTGGTGACGCCGGCGCTCTCGCGCTGCGGTGTCGCAGGCGTGACGCGCGAGCGCGTCATGGAGGCCGCCGGAAAGCTGGGCATGGTCTGCCGGGAAGAGCCGGTCACGCAGGCGCGGTTGCTGGATGCCCAGGAGGCCCTGCTGGTCAACAGCGTCATCGGCGTGTGGCAGATCAGGGAATGCGGCAGCCGGCGCTGGGAGACCGGAGTTTTCGCCGGCCGCATGAGAAAATGGCTCGATGAAGAAAGGGGCTGAACGCTTCCTGCGCGCGCTGTTCGGCCTGTCCGTCGCGGGCGCCATCCTCTTTTGCGGCGTGTTCGCCTATTACGCGACGGCAGAAATGGCCACCGGGCCGTTGCCGCTCCAGTTCAGCCTCAAGGCGGGAAGCGGCCTGCGCAGCGCGGCGAACCAGATGGAACGGGCCGGCGTGCTGCGTCATCCCGACCTGTTCGTCGTGATGGGGCGGCTGCTCGGCGAAGCCGGCAATATCAAACCCGGTATTTACGAGCTCGACAGGCCGGTTACTCCCTACGAGCTGCTGCGCAAGATTACCGAAGGCGACGTCACGCAACATGCGGTCACTTTTGTCGAAGGCTGGACTTTCAAGCAGATGCGCAAGGCGCTCGTCGAGCATCCGGGAGTCAGGCACGACAGCCGCGAGTTGAGCGATGCCGAGATCCTGCAACGCCTGCGCGCCAATGCGGCCTCGCCCGAGGGGCTGTTTTTCCCCGACACCTATCATTTCGACACTGGCAGCAGCGACCTTCTCGTCCTGCGCCGCGCCTACCGCCTGATGCAGTCTCACCTCGAGGCGCAATGGGCGGGCAGGGCGGCGGGCCTGCCGCTGGCCACGCCCTACGAAGCACTGATCCTGGCTTCCATCGTCGAAAAGGAAACCGGCACGCCGGCCGACCGGCCGCTGGTGGCCGCGGTGTTCGTGAACCGGCTGCGCAAGGGCATGCTGCTGCAGGCCGACCCGACCGTGATCTACGGGATGGGGGAGGCATTCGACGGTAATATCCGCAAGCACGACCTGACGACGGATACCCCCTACAACACCTATACCCGCACCGGGCTGCCGCCGACGCCGATCGCCATGCCGGGCCTGGCCTCGCTCACCGCAACCCTCGATCCGCCGGCGAGCGACGTGCTGTATTTCGTGGCGAAGGGCGACGGCTCCTCGCAGTTCTCGCGCACGCTGGGTGAGCACGAGCGCGCCGTGACAAAATATCAAAGGTTGGGACGACGCTGATGCGCGGAAAATTCATCACGCTCGAGGGCATAGACGGGGCGGGCAAAAGCACGCACCTGCGCTGGATCGCGCGTTTCCTGAGGGCCCGTGGTGTAAAGCTCAAGCTGACGCGCGAGCCGGGCGGGACCGCGACCGGGGAGAAACTGCGCCGACTGCTGCTCGGGGGGCGTCAGGGGCTGCATCCGGAAACCGAGACGCTGCTGGTATTCGCGGCACGGCGGGAGCA
The DNA here is from genome assembly GCA_964476235.1 of uncultured Streptomycetaceae bacterium. GTDB lineage: Bacteria > Pseudomonadota > Gammaproteobacteria > Burkholderiales > SG8-41 > SG8-41. The sequence continues at coordinate 13,371 of CAYYZZ010000012.1, forward strand.
TCTGGACAAGGTGATCATCCCGGCCCTGAGGGCCGGCCAGTGGGTGCTATGCGACCGTTTTACGGATGCCACCTATGCCTATCAATCGGCTGGCAGCGGCGTGGATTGGAAGAAGGTCGGCGTCCTCGAGCGATGGGTGCAGGAAGGCTTGCAACCCGATCTCACCCTCCTGTTCGATGTCAGCCCGGTGGTCGGGCGGCAGCGGGCGGGACGGCGGAGAAAATCCGACCGCTTTGAGCGGGAGAAGGACGGGTACTACGGGAGAGTCCGCAAGGCTTACCTGAAAAGAGCCAGGGAAAATCCCCGCCGGGTGCGTGTGATAAACGCAAATCTCAGTGTGGCTATAGTTCATAAAAAACTCGAAAACCTCCTGACAAAATATTGTTAGATATGGCTTATTCCTGGCATAAACCAGAGTTCGACAGCCTGCTCATGCGCAAGGCGCAACTGCCGCACGCGCTGTTGCTGCGCGGGACCCAGGGCATTGGCAAGCTGGCTTTTGCCGAAGCCTTGGCGAAATCACTGTTATGCGAGAGACCGCAGCCGGACGGGTCGGCTTGCGGGCACTGTATCGCCTGCGGCTGGATGGGGCAGGGCAGCCACCCGGATTTCCGGCGTCTCGAGCCCGAGAGCCTGGCGGAACTAAAGGAGGCGGAGCAGGGCGGCGAGAAAAAGGAAAAGGCCAGTTCGCAAATCCCGGTCGAACAGGTCAGGGCGATCGCGGATTTCATCAAACTCTCCAGCCACCGCGGCGGCGTGAAAGTCGTGCTGCTTCACCCCGCGGAAAGCCTCAACGCCAATGCGGCCAACGCCCTGCTGAAAAACCTCGAGGAACCGCCGCCGCGCACCTATTTTCTGCTGGTAGCCCATCGCTGGCACCAGTTGCTGCCGACGATCAAGAGCCGCTGCCAGCAGGTTGCTCTGCCGCCACCCTCTGCCGAAGCGGCGCGCGACTGGCTCAAGCAGCAGGGCTCGCGCGATCCCGATCTGGCATTGGCGCAGGCGGGCGGCGCGCCGTTGCTGGCGGTGGCATACGACGAGGAATACTGGCAGCAGCGCATGGGGTTCCTGAAGGCAATCAGCGGCAGGGGACTGGATGCCCTGGCGGTTGCCGAGCAGCTTCGCGATCATGCGCCTGCCCAGATCGTGAGCTGGCTGCAGAAATGGTCGTTCGACCTCGTCAGCCACAAGGCGACGGGGAGGATCAGCTATAACCCCGACTTTGCCGCTGCCATCTCTGCAACGGCCGAGCGCATCGACCTGATGGAAGCCGTGCGATTTCTGCGCCAGATGGTGAGATTGCAGCGCATCGTCTCGCACCCGCTCAACGCGCGCCTGTTTTTCGAGGAACTGCTGCTGACCTATGCCGCGCTGCTGCGCGGCCGGCCTCTCGGCATGGCGGCATGACCAACCCCGGGCCGGACCATGCTGGTTGATTCGCACTGCCATCTCAATTTCCCCGAGCTTGCCGCGAAGGTGGATGACGCGCTGGCGCTGATGCGTGAGAACGGAGTTACCGATGCGCTGTGCGTCAGCGTGACCCTGGAGGAATTCCCGCAGGTGAGGGCGCTTGCCGAGCGCTATCCGCACATCTACGGCTCGGTCGGCGTCCACCCGGACTACCCGGACGTGCCGGTGGTCAGGGAAGACGAGCTGGTCGCGCTTGCGAACCACCCGAAGATCGTGGCGATCGGCGAGACCGGGCTCGATTACTTCCGGATCAAGGGCGATTGCGAGTGGCAGCGCGAGCGCTTCCGCACCCACATCCGCGCCGCGCGCCGCTGCGGCAAGCCGCTTATCATCCATATGAGAGAAGCCGCGGCCGACACGCTGCGCATCATGGGCGAGGAGGGGGCGGACAAAGCCGGTGGCGTCATGCACTGCTTCACGGAAAGCTGGGAGGTGGCCCGTGACGCGCTCGATCTCGGCTTCTACATCTCCTTTTCGGGGATCGTCACCTTCAAGAATGCCGGGGCGTTAAGGGAGGTGGCAAAAAAGGTGCCGCTGGAGCGCATGCTGATCGAGACCGACTCGCCCTATCTTGCCCCGGTGCCGTACCGGGGGAAAACCAACGAGCCCGGATTGGTCAAATACGTGGCCGAGGAGATCGCCCGGCAACGCAATCAGCCCGTGGAGCAGATCGCGTCGGCTACCAGCGATAATTTTTTCAGGCTGTTCAATATAAGGACGTAGAGCCTCATGCATAGCTTCAAAAACATGCTTTTGGGCGGGATCTTGCTTGTTGCAAGCACGGGATCCTTCGCCGGGGTTTACGAGGACATGCTCCATGCCGTCAACAACGACGACGAGCGCACCGTCGCGGAGTTGCTGAAGCGTGGCATGGATGTGAATACCGTTGGACCGAACGGGGACTCGGTCCTTATGCTCGCGGCCAGGCATGGCAAGCCACAAATGGTCAAAACCGTGCTGGATGCCCGGCCCAGGGTTAACGCGCGGAATGCCTATGGCGAAACGGCCCTGATGCTGGCTACATTCCAGGGTCATACCGAGGTGGTCCGGCAGCTGCTGGCCAGAGGCGCCGAGATCAACCATGCGGGATGGGCTCCCTTGATCTATGCAGCAGCGCAGAACCGCATGGACATCGCCCGTATCCTGATCAGTCAAGGTGCCCAGGTGAATGCCCATGCAGAGAACGGGACCACGCCACTCATGATGGCCGCCCGTGAAGGGCACCTGACGATGGTTTTGCTCCTGATGGAACACGGCGCCGACCTGAACCTGAAAACCCTGGACGGACATACGGCACTGGGACTGGCCAGGATCCAGGAACGGCGTGACGTAGTCGAAATGCTGACCCGGGCCGGGGCGGCCGAATAGATGCCGGCATCCTTGAGATGGGCATTTCTGGGGGCCGGTTTGGCTACCTATATATGCGTATAATCATTATTATGTTAAATATAGGGTACCATTAGATCAGCCGGTTAGCCTGAGTAACGACAGGAGCCGCAATCACCCTCCACCCCGCCGCAAACCTACCCCTATGCCACGACAGTTAAGGTGGGGCGAATATGGGCACAGAAGACCTTAGCCAAAGCACAACCCGGCCCGGAGGCCTGGCGAATGCCTCCAGAGTGGGAAGCCTACGGCGCCAGGTGAGGTACGGACGGTCTGCTCTACCTGGCCGAGTGGCGGCTGGGATTCACCGTCCACGAGCTGCGCAGCATGTTCTATGACTGCCAGCAGTCCGCGCCCTCAGCAACGAGAACCGGCGACTCGTCCGAGACCTCGACGATTTGAACAAGCAAATAGGGCAGTTGGAAGCGGAAATGGCGTTCTACCGGCGACAATGCCACCATGCCGCTGGTATCGGACTAGCATTACTCCCCTACTCCGGCCCCTGACTCAAAAACCCCGCTCTGACTCCGCGGGGTTTTTTTGTTTGCAGACAAGGCAGCTACTATCTAGCACATCACGGATTGCCCACTCGCCTACTCGACTGGACAGAAAGCTTGCTAATCGCCGCATATTTTGCTGTCGCTCGTTCAAAGCCATCAGTGGAACAACCAGTCATTTACGCGACAACAGGACTTCAAGAAACGCCGCTGACTGGAGAATCAATCGACGAATTACCTGACGTATGTCTATACCGTCCACCACACATTTCACCTCGCATCACCGCCCAACGCGGTTTATTCACAGTGCACAAGATTCCGCATCATCCTCTAGAACGGAAGAACGTAGTAAAAATTACTCTGGGTGGAGAAAACCCGATTACATATAAAACCGATCTACACTACGCCGGAATCAACCAGGCTACGCTATTTCCAGACCTCGATGGGATAGGCGAACAATTGCTCTGGCAGTACAAGTGGGGACAACTACCACCATTCAAAACACTCTGACAGCGTAAACGCTCGCCTGACCAAAAAAAAGCCCGGTCACGTTCGACCGGCCTTTTTCGTGTCCCCTCCCCCTCGCAGCACGACGTCGCGCGCTGTCAGCGGGCTTGCGGGAAAAGGTTTCGCCGCCTCAGATCGCGCAGGATAGGCGCCAGGATCAACCTTGGAACTGCTCAGGATCATCCTGGACCAGCGGAGGGGAGGCCGGGCAGCAAGGCGATGCAAGGTACAAGAGGCCTCACTGAGCTGCAGGAAGCAGCAGGAAAGACGCCCCAATAGTAGAGCGCTCAGGCTTTGCGGGATGAGTCCTGACTGTCAGTCGCGGGCGTGAGGTCGTGCATTACCATCAAGCTGCCGACCTGTGCGCCTTGGGAATTTCTCATGACCAGGAGGGTAGTTTTGGCCCGGATGCGACCGCCGCCCTTGCGCAGGCGCCAGCCCTCCTCCACCGCGCGGCCTGAGAAACGGGCCTGCTCAAGCAGGCGCTCGGGCTGCCGCACCAGCAAGTCTTCCCTGACGAAGAAACGCGAGTAGCTTTGCCCCACGATTTCCTGGTCGGAGTAGCCGAGGAGGCGTTCCGCGCCCGGGTTCCAATTACTGACCGATCCATTGGCGTCCAGCACGCAAACGGCGTAATCCGGCATGCATTCGGCCATCAGCCGGAAGCGCTGCTCGCACAGGAATTGCGCTTCCTTGACGACTTCGAGGCGGCGCACCTCGTCCTTGAGCGCCTGGATTTCCTTGGTAACGATCTTGAGACGGTCCACCTGTTCCTTGAGCGAGCCCACCATGAGCGCGATGACCGGGCAGGCCACGATGATCACCATCATCTGCCGCCAGTCCATCTCGGAGTAACGGAACGGGTACAGGGGATGCGAGAACAGGACGAAGGAGCAGAACAGGACGATGGCCGCGCTCAGCATGCCCGCCATGCCGCCCGCGAGGTAGGTCGCGGCCGCCACCGTGAGCAGGAGGATCAAGCTCGGATCGGGGATCGCGCCCAGCTGTCGCCACAGCACGGATACGATGAAGATCGAAAGCAGCGTGATGAGGCCCGCTACCAAGTAACGCATCCACCATTGGGATGGCCTCCCCAGCAGCGAATCCGTTATCCAGTCCTGCAGCGTCATATCCGCCCCATAGCAAAGCGACGGGTTTTCGTCGTAACCCGTTCAAATACAGACAGTTGGGCGTCAAAAAACCACCTTCTGCCGTAGTTGCGGATTAGAGCGCAAGAACGGTGCCAAGGCCGTGCTATCCCGCACCGTGACGTTTGTCACGGCCAGGGGGTCAGCCGGCCAGGGACAAGCCTGTATGGCGGAAGGATCCGAAAGGGAATGATGGTGATCGGAAGGCCGGCGTCAGACGCGCTCCAGTATCGCGGCCATACCCTGCCCGCCCCCGATGCACAGGCTGACGAGAGCATAACGGCCGCCCGAGCGCTGCAACTGGCGGGCTGCCGTGAGCGCGAGACGGGCGCCGGATGCGCCGAGCGGGTGGCCCACGGCGATGGCGCCGCCGTTGGGATTGACGCGGCTGTCGTCGAGCGCGACGCCGAGATCTTTCAGGCAAGCCAGCACCTGCGCGGCGAAGGCCTCGTTGATCTCGATGATGTCGAGGTCCTTGATCGAGAGGCCGGCGCGCGCCAGCGCTTTTTTGGAAGCTGCAACCGGCCCGATGCCCATGATCTGGGGCGGCACGCCTGCTGACGCGCTCGCAATGACACGCGCGATCGGCTTTACGCCCGCTTTGTCGCCGGCTTCCTTGGAGGCAATGATCAGCGCAACTGCGCCGTCGTTGACGCCCGAGGCATTGCCGGCAGTGGTCACGCCGCCATCGTACAGCGGCCGCATCTTGGCCAGGGCGTCGAGGTCGGTATTGGGACGCGGATGCTCGTCATCCGCAATCGGCGGCACCGGGCCCTTGCGGGATGGCGGCAACTCCACTGCTGCAATCTCGCCGGAGAAGAACCCCTCGCCCTTGGCAACGGCATAGCGTTGCTGCGAGCGCAGCGCGAACTTGTCCGCTTCTTCACGGTTGATGCCGTATTCACGCGCAAGGTTGTCGGCCGTCTGCGGCATCTGGTCGTCGCCGAAACGCTTTACCAGCTTGGGATTGGAAAAGCGCGGCCCGATGGTGCTGTCGTAGAGCTTGATGTCGCGCGCGAACGCGGATTCCGAGCGGCTCATCACGAGCGGCGAGCGGCTCATGCTTTCCACGCCCCCCACCAGGAATACATCGCCCTCCCCGGCGGTGATGGAGTGCGCAGCATGCACTACGGCGCCCAGCCCGCTCGCGCAGTTGCGCTGGAGCACGGTGCCGGGCGTCTCGATCGGCAGGCCCGCAACGAGACCCGCATGACGCGCTACGCAGCGGCTGTCCTCGCCGGCCTGGTTGGCGCAGCCCACGATGATGTCCTCGATCTGCTCCGGCTTGAAGGCCGACTTCTTCATGAGGTTCTTGATCGCGTCGGCCAGCAGGTCGTCCGGCCGCACCTTGGCGAGCACGCCGGCATGGCGGCCGAACGGGGTGCGCAGTCCTTCGTAGAGGTAAGCATTGAGCATGGCAGTCTCCTTCTCAGGGCATCGTGGTGGTTGCGGTCATCAGGGTTCCGGGGTCAGCAGCGAGACGCCCAGCCGGGCGCGCCGCGTGAGCCAGATATTGGGGCGATAGCGCGGGTCGCCGTAAATACGATACATGCCGGTCAACACCTTGTATAAGCGCTCCGGCCCGACCACGTCACCGAATTTGAACGGGCCGTTCGGGTAGTTGAGGCCGAGTGTCACCGCCTTGTCGATGTCGGCGGGTTGCGCCGTGCGGGTCTGCGCGATGGAGCAGCCGATGTTGACGATCATCGCCACGATGCGCTGCGCGATGAATCCGGGGCTGTCGCGACAGATCGTCACCGGCACGCCGTCCGAGGCGAGCAGACCGTGCGCGCCGCGGCGATAGGTTTCGTCAGTCAGCGGCGTGCCCATCAGGGTGCGGCGCTTGACCATCGGGAACAGGGTATCCACAGCCACGGTGCGTTTCGGATCGAGCCCCTGCTCCACCGCGCACGTGGTCGCATCCTCGCCGACCGGCGTCACCAGGATGAGCGCGTTGCCGCTGGGCTTGGCGCCGATCTCGAGCTGCGCGCCCAGCTTCTTGAGGAGTTCCGTCAGCGCGGCATGGCCTTTCGGCTCGGCCGGGCTCACCCACACGCTGCCGGCATGGGCGGCGGGCGCGGCCGGTTCCGGCGCGACGACGGGCTTCATCTCGGCGTCGTAATCGTAGAAGCCTTTCTTGGTCTTGCGCCCCAGCACGCCTGCCTCATAGCGGCTGCGCATGATGAGGTTGGGACGGTAGCGCGTCTCCTGGAAGAACTGGTTGTAGATGAGCTCGGAGGCCGGCTGGGTCACGTCGAGGCCGGTCAGGTCCATCAGCTCGAATGGGCCCATGCGGAACCCGCCGACGTCGCGCATCACGCGGTCCACGTCGACAAAGCCCGCGATGCCCTCGTAGACCAGGTGCGATGCTTCCAGCGTGAAGCCGCGTCCCACCTGGTTGACCAGGAACCCGGGCGCGTCCTTCAGCCGCACCGGCTCGCGCGTCATGCGGCGGCCTACCGTCATCAATGCATCGGCTACCCAGCTCTCGGTGCGCAGTCCCTCGATCACTTCCACCAGCTTCATCAGCGGCACCGGGTTGAAGAAATGAAATCCGGCAAAGCGTTGCGGCGTCTTCAGCTTCGAAGCGATCGTGGTGACCGAGAGCGAGGAGGTGTTGGTTGCGAGTATGCAGTCCGGCGCAACCACCGATTCCAGCTCGGCAAACAGCTTTTGTTTGGCTTCCAGGTTCTCGACAATGACCTCGATTACGGCATGGCACGGCTTCATGTCTGACGGCCCGCCGACGATTTTGATACGGTTGACCGCGGCCACCGCTTCATCGCGGGTGATGGATCCCTTCTCCGCTGAGCGCATGAGCATCTTGTCCACGAAGTCGCGCGCTTCCTCGGCCGCACCGGGCCGGCTGTCGGTCATCAGGACCTGCATGCCGCCGGACGCGGCGACCTGCACGATACCGCGCCCCATTGCGCCGGTGCCGATCACGCCCACAGTGAGGTCGGCGCGGTTTGCGTCAAATGCCATGATTTCCCCTGCGGATGGTGCTGAATTCAGCCGCCGGTTTCAGCGGCCCTTGAATTGCGGCTTGCGCTTTTCCATGAAAGCAGTCCGCCCTTCCTTGTAGTCCTCGCTCGCGAAGCAGGCGTCCACCATGCTCTGGCACAGCGCCAGGTCGCGCGCCGACTCGTCCTTGTTGAGCTCGATCAGCGAGCGCTTTACCGCGGCAACAGTGAGCGGCGCGTTGTTGGCCATGGTGTTGGCGTAATCGCGTGTATAGTTCTCCACCTCGCCCGCAGGCAGGATGCGGTTCACCAGTCCCATCTCCAGGGCTTCCTGCGCGGTGAACTGGCGCGCGGTGAAGAAAATCTCCGCGGTAAACGCGGGGCCGACGATGCTGGCGAGGCGCTTGATGCCCTCGAATCGGTAACCCAGGCCGAGCTTGGCCGCCGGCACGCCGAAACGCGCATTGTCCGCCGCGATGCGGATGTCGCAGCCCACCGCGATGGCCGTGCCGCCCCCGATGCAATAGCCATGGATCATCGCGATCGTGGGCTTGGCGCATTCGCGCAGCGCCCGGCTGGAGGCGTCGGCCGTGTCGTTGTACGCCTTCACCGCTTCCGCGCTGGAGCGCTTTTCCTTGAACTGGGAAATATCCGCGCCGGCACTGAACGCTTTCTCTCCGGTTCCCCTGAAAACAATGACGCGCACCTCGGGATCACGGACATAGGCGTCGAGCACCAGCGGCAGCGACTGCCACATTTCGAACGACGTCGCATTATGGCGATCGGGATTGTTGAAGATGACCCAGCCGATCGCGCCCTCCTTCCGGGCGACCAGCTTGTCCGTGAGGGTCTGGAGTGGTGCCGCCGGATGATTCATGGCTGTTTTCCCGTGTGCTCGCGAGGCGTGTAGTTTAGCCGATTCGGGGCGCCCGTTGAGAGGCGGGAGACCACGTTGTGATAGATTACGCGTCAAATCCGGACGCGGACGCCGGTTTGACTCCGCGCGTTCGAACGGACGAAAAAAGCTGCCGTTCAACTCGCGGCTCACTGGATATCCAAGGAGGAAACATGCTGCGATGGGTGACAATAGGCTCCGCGCTCATGCTGGGCCTGACCTGTCTCGTCGCGTCAGCACAGAACTACCCGGCCAAGCCGATCCGGCTGATCGTCCCCTACCCGCCCGGCGGCCCCACGGATCTCGTCGGCCGCTCGGTCGGTCAGAAGCTGACCGAAGCATGGGGACAGCAGGTCGTCGTGGAGAACCGCGCCGGTGCCGCAAGCGCGGTCGGCACCGAGGTCGCCGCGCGCTCGGCCGCGGACGGCTATACCCTGCTGCTGGGAACTTCAGCCGGCTTCTGCATCAACCCGGCGCTGGGCGGCAAGCTGCCCTACGACGCAGAGCGTGACTTCGCGCCGATCAGCCTGCTGGTGATCAACCCGCAGATCCTCGTCGTGCATCCTTCGCTGCCGGCGCATTCGGTAAAGAGTCTGATCGCACTGGCGAAAAGCAAGCCTGGCCAGATCAACTACGCATCGGTCGGCAATGCCAGCCCTCAACACCTCGGCATGGAAATGCTCAAGCGCATGACCGGCATCGACATGGTCCACGTTCCCTACAAGGGCACTGCACCCGCAGTGACCGACATACTTGCCGGGAACGTCTCGCTGATGTTCAACAGCATGCCATCGGTGTTGCCCCAGGTATTCAGTGGAAAGCTGAAGGGCCTCGCGGTCGGCAGCGCAAAACGCTCGCCGGCAGCGCCCGATATCCCGACGGTGGCTGAAGCCGGTGTCCCCGGTTTTGAGTACGTGACCTGGTACGGCTTGTTCGCTCCGGCGGGCACGCCGTTCGAAATCGTGAACAGGTTGAATGCCCAGGTCGTCAAGATCCTGTCCGATCCGGAGTTGTCAAAGCGTTTTTCGAGTCAGGGCGCGGAACCGATGAGCAATACCCCCGAGCAACTAGCGCAGTATCGGCGCGCGGAATTCGAGCGCTGGCGCAAGTTGATTACGGAATTGAAACTCAAGGCGGAGTGATCACCCGGCCGTGAAACGGCACCGCTTCAGCGCACGACCAGCACCGGCACCTTGGTGTGCAGCAGCACCTTGGCGGTTTCGCTGCCGAGCAGCAGGCTCGACAGGCCGCGACGGCCATGGGACGCCATCATGATGAGGTCGCACTTTTTTTTCCGCGCCGTGGCGATGATCTGCTGATACGGCAGGTCGCTCGCCACGCACAGGGTGGTGCACCGCACTTCGCGGGCGCGCGCTTGCCGCGCGATTTCGTCGAGCATTTTTTGCGCCCGCGCCCGGCCTTCGTCCTCGAAGCGCTTCTTCAGGGCGGCGTTGAGTATCGTGATGCCCTCATCCACCATGAGCTTGAACTCGGGCACGACGTGGACCGCGGTCACGCGCGCCTTGATCTTCTTTGCAAAATCGATGCCGCTCTTGACCGCCTTGCCAGACAGCTTCGATCCGTCAGTCGGCAATAATATGTGCTTGAACATGGCGTCTCCTCATCGATCCGATAACGGTGGGTCTGGACGAAAGATTGCCGCGAGTCAGTGCGTCTTGCCCAGGCGATGGGCGGGAATGGGAAGCGCGACGACCTCGATTCCCTCATCCTTCAGCACCTCGATCTCGTCACGCGATGCGGTTCCGCGAATCCGGCGGTCGGGCGCTTCCTGGTAGTGAATCCTGCGGGCCTCCTCGGGGAACGCCGCGCCGACGTCCTCGGTGTTCTCGATGATGTGCTCGATGAGCTTCGCGAGCACCTCGCTGCCTACGTTGGCATACTGTTGCAGCGTGGCGGCGTCAGGCTCGGCGCGCGCCGGGCGGCGCTCCTTCGCGCCGGTCCTGATATGGGCGGCATGCGGCAGGCGCGAGACATTGGCGTTACCGCACAGCGGGCAGGTCACGAGCTTGCCTCCGATCTGGCGCTCGAAATCCTCGTTCGAGGCGAACCAACCCTCGAAACGGTGGCTGTTCTCGCATCCTAAATTAAAAACGATCATGAAGCTCCTGAGTGTGC
>CAYYZZ010000013.1:0-23239 GCA_964476235.1 uncultured Streptomycetaceae bacterium
AGTACAAAAAAACGCGGCGGGGTTGCCGCCGCGTTGAAAAAGGCCGCTTGCGCAGCCTTTAACCGGGGGGAGGAGGGGACCCCGGTTGAAGAGGTCAGAAATTCTCTTAGTGCTTCAGGCTCGGCTTCAGGAAAATATGGCCGATGTCAGCAAGCTTTCCCTTCAGCCACCGAATCGCATCGACGAACTGTTCCGCCTGGCGCAGCGCATTGATCGCGTTGTGGCGATCGGCCCCGCTCATCCGCACTTCCCGAAGACGGGCGTAAATGCCTGTATCAAGGGGTATTTCGTTAGCATTTCTCATCTTTACTTTCCTTTACCAGCCTGGTTATCAGCTAGAGTGATGCAACAATTAAGTCACATATCATCATGACTTTGCGTGTAAGTATAGACCGACATACAGACGCTATGTTGCATTGCAATAGATGATATAAAATCACCTTTCAGTATAGATATACTAAATTATATGTCCAGCCGATTACCGCCCCTCAATGCCTTGAAAGCTTTCGAGGTGACAGCACGCCATCTGAGCGTGAAAAAAGCCGCAGCTGAACTCAGTGTCACGCCCGCTGCGGTAAGCCACCAGATCAGGGCGCTGGAGGAAAACCTCGGCGTGCAACTCTTCCTCCGGCACAACCGCGCGCTGCAACTGACCGAGGCCGCGCGTGCATGCTTGCCCAAGCTGCGCGAGGGCTTCGACAACCTCGTGCAGGCGGTGGAGCGGGTGCGCGCGCACAAGGGCGGGGGCATGCTGATAGTGAGCGCGGCGCCCTCGTTCGCCGCGCGCTGGTTGATGCCGCGGCTGCACCGCTTCCTCGTGGCGCAGCCCGAGGTCGACGTGCGCGTGTCCGCGCGGCTGCGCCAGACCGCGCAGGGCGCGAGAAAGGGGGCCGTGGCGGAACGCGCCTCGGTGGATGCCTGGCTCGCCGATTCCGACGTGGCGATCCTGTATGGCCGCGGCGATTATCCGGGTTTCCAGGTGGACAAGCTGATCTCGCTCACGATCACGCCGATCTGCAGCCCGCGCCTGGTGACGCACCCGCAGCACCCGCTGCTGAGACCGGCGGATCTGAGGCACCACCTGCTGTTGCATGACGACACCGGCGAGCTCTACGACGGGGTGTCGTTCTGGGACGTGTGGCTGGAGGCCGCGGGCGTCGAAGGCGTGGATCTGAGCCGGGGGCCGCATTTCAGCCACGCCGTGCTTGCATTTGAAGCCGCAGTCGAAGGTCACGGCGTCGTGGCCACCATGCCGGTGCTCGCGGAAACGGATTTGCATGCGGCGCGGCTGGTGACGCCGTTCGCGCTGCGCGTCCCGCTGGCCTCCGCGTACTACCTGGTATGCAGCGCAGAGGCCACCAAGCGCCCGGCGGTCGCGGCGTTCCGCGAATGGCTGCTGGGCGAAGCCGCTAAAGAAGCTGAAACAGCGTGACGTGGTACTGCGTGACTTGGTACGGCGTGACGTGTTACAGCGTGACGTGGTGTTGCGTGACTTGATAACGCGTTACCTGGCAAGACAACGCTAATCACGCCTCATCATGTCACGACCCACCATGTCACGGTCCATCATGTCACGCTACTCCGCCGATCAGGCTGGCGTCGGTGCGGCCGATGGCCGGATGATCTGCTTATCGTTGATCGGCAGGTTGATGAGCCCCGCCAGCACGCCGAGCGCGATCGTGAGCAGCCACATCAGGCGGTAGGAGCCGGTGGTGTCGAACAGGTAACCCCCGATCCAGATCCCCAGGAAGCTGCCGACCTGGTGGAACAGGAAGGCAATGCCGGTCAGCGTGGCGAGATACTTCACGCCGAAGATGTGGGCGATGAGCCCGCTCGTGACCGGCACTGTGCCGAGCCACAGGAAGCCGATGGTGGCACCGAAAAGATAAACCGACAGTGGCGTGACCGGGGCCGAGATGAAGATAGCGAACGCCGCTGCGCGCGTGAAGTAGAGCGCCGAGAGCACATATTTCTTGGTGTAGCGATTGCCGAGCCAGCCCCAGGTATAGCTGCCGAAGATGTTGAACAACCCGATCAGGGCGAGCGCCATCATGCCGGTCTCGGGTGTCATGCGCTGGTCGATCATGTACGCCGGGAAGTGCACCGAGATGAACATCAGCTGGAAGCCGCACACGAAGTAGCCCGAGCACAGCAGCACGAAGCCGCTGTGGCCGAACGCCTCGCGCAGCGCCTCGGGGATGGACTGCTTGTGAGTTGCGGCCTGCGCCTTCCGGTCCTCCGCCAGCGCGGTCGAGAGCGGCAAGATCAACAGGACGGTCACCGCGCAGATCAGTAGCGCGCTGTGCCAGCCGATTTGGTTGATCAGCACCTGGCCGTAAGGCAGCATCACGAACTGCCCGAACGAGCCTGCGGCGCCGGCGATCCCGAGCGCCATGGTGCGCTTCTCGGGTGGGAAAGCACGACCCACCACACCGAACACGATGGCGAAACCGCTGCACGAGAGGCCGATGCCGACCAGGAGACCGGCGCTGAGAACGAAGTCCCAGCCGGTCTTGGTGTAGGCCATCAGCGCAAGACCGATCGCATAAAGAATAGTGCCGCCCACCAGCACGCGTGTCGCGCCGTACTTGTCCGTGATCATCCCGGCGAAGGGTGTCGCAAGCCCGTAGACCAGGTTCTGGATCGCGATGGCAATGGCGAACGTCTGCCGGTTCCAGCCGAGGTCGAGCGTCATCGGCTGCAGGTAGAGCCCGAAGCTGTGCCGCGTGCCGAGCGAGAGCGTGAGGATGATGCCGCCGCAGATCAGCACGACGAGCGGCGTGCGCCAGTTGGACTTAGACATGTCCCGTTGGTTTTGTTGCGAATCGCGCATTCTACAGGAAGGCCCGTATCGAAATGCAGCGAAAGGCAGAAGCACCGTTCACGCGACCAACGATCCGGCGGATTGTTCCAGTTCATGATCCGCGCTGCCGGAGCGCATGTGGACTGACGTCATCCCACTGCGCAAGGTTCCGGATCTGCGTTGGCGACGGGGCGGATCATAGTTGACGCTGGCGCACGTACCGACGGACAATACGCCCCCTTGCGCTCGATCCGAGTCTCGTGCAAATGCCTAACACCGCATTTGCACCTCGAACCTCCCCTCTCCTTCGGGAGAGGGGAGGGGGTGAGGGATAAGCGGCGTCACGCATTCAGTGAGCGCTCATCAGGATCGTGGCATTCCCGAGTGGGTCGCTAGCTCAACTGGTAGAGCAGCGGACTCTTAATCCGTTGGTTGCCGGTTCGAGTCCGGCGCGGCCTACCAAAATTTCGTCCGGGCAAGGCCCCAGACGAAATTTTGCATTTGAACGGACCATAGACCATCCTTCAGCCGGAGGACTTTGTGCGGTTACCGTGATTCCGATGTCTATGGGGTACAATTAATAAATCCGGTTTCCGGATTTATTCAGGGTGTGGCGCAGCTGGGTAGCGCGCGTGCCTTGGGCGCACGAGGTCGTGAGTTCGAATCTCACCACCCTGACCATCTTCCTGAAAAGCGTGACACAGTGAATCGTGACACGATGAGGCGTGACATGGTGTAGCGTGACGTGGTGATGCGGGCTTTTCGAACCACGCCTTACCACGTCACGCAGTATCACGTCACGTTTCATCAAGTCACGCGTTATAAGGTCACGCTTCATCATGCCGGTCAGGCAGGTCATCGAAGAGGGCCGCGTCCCCGTCAAGGTCTATACCGACGAGGTGGAGGCGAGCGCGCGCCAGCAGCTCGTCAACCTCTCGCGGCTCCCTATCATCCACCACCACGTGGCGGCGATGCCCGACGTGCATGCGGGCATCGGCGCAACCGTCGGCTCGGTGATCGCGACGTATCGCGCCATCATTCCCGCCGCCGTCGGGGTTGATATCGGTTGCGGGATCATCGCAACGCGCACTTCGCTGACCGGCAACGACTTTGACGAGCAGATGCTGAAGCGCGTGTTCGACCAGGTCTCGCGCGACGTGCCGGTCGGGCGCGACCAGCACAAGGAAGCGCGGGCGCTCACGGATGCCGCAAGGCCGTTCGGGCGCGGCCTGAGGAAGATCCTCGATAAACACCCTCAACTCGAGAAACGTTTCCCGCGGACACAGAACTGGGCGTGCCAGATGGGCACGCTCGGCGGCGGCAACCACTTCATCGAGGTGTGCCTCGATGAGGCGAATCACGTCTGGGTGATGCTGCACTCGGGGAGCCGCGGCATCGGCAATGCCATCGGCACCTATTTCATCGAGCTGGCGCGGCGCGACGCCGAACGCCGCGAGTTGCGCCTGCCGGACCGCGACCTGGCCTATTTCGAGGAAGGCGCGGAGCACTTTGGTGATTACGTCGAGGCAGTCGGCTGGGCGCAGGGCTACGCTGCCGCCAACCGGCACGCAATGGTGGGCCTGGTGCTCGCTGCCCTGCGCCGCCACCTGCCTGCGTTCGAGGTCACGAGCGAAGTGGTGAACTGCCACCACAACTACGTCGAGCGCGAGCGTCATTACGGCGCCGATGTGTGGGTGACGCGCAAGGGCGCCATACGAGCGCGTGCCGGCGATCTCGGCATCATTCCCGGCAGCATGGGCACGCGCTCCTACATCGTGCGCGGGCGCGGCTCGGAGGAGAGCTTCCAGTCCTGCGCCCATGGCGCGGGACGGCGCATGAGCCGCACGCAGGCGCAGAAAACGTTCACGCCGCGGGACGTCGCCGAGCAGACGCAAGGCGTGGTGTGCCGCAAGGACCGCGGCGTCGTCGACGAGATCCCCGGCGCTTACAAGAACATCGACGAGGTGATGGCGAACCAGAGCGATCTCGTCGAGACGGTGCACACGCTGAAGCAGGTGATCTGCGTCAAAGGTTGATGCCTGAAGGCGTGAGTCGTGAGTGGTGAGTCGTGATTCGACCTTTACGAGCTTTGCCTATTCCAGTTGCGGCGGGTTGTGTTGAGGAGCCCGACTCACGAATCACGATTTACGAATCACGCTTCTTGCGTTCCTAGAGTGTGGCAGTTTTGTTACACTTCCTGCATGGAACGCGAATATCTCAACATACTCGAGCACCTGCTGGTCGCGCTCGCCGCGGGCGGGTTGATCGGCTTCGAGCGCAGCTACCACGGCCGGCCTGCGGGCTTTCGCACCCACACGCTGGTGTGCGTCACCTCGAGCGCGCTGATGCTCGTGACGATGTACCAGAGCCAATGGTATCCGGAGGCTTTCGCCGGTCGAGTCGCCCTCGACCCTACGCGCATGGCGCAGGGCATCATGACCGGCATCGGCTTTCTCGGGGCCGGTGTGATCTTCAAGGAAGGGCTGACCGTCCGGGGACTCACCACCGCCGCCTCGATCTGGATCACGGCCGCCATCGGCATCCTCGCCGGCATCGGATTCTATTTTCCCCTGATCGTCACGACCCTGCTCACCCTCGGTACGCTCTCCGTGTTCCGCTGGATCGAGGCCAAGGTGCCGGGCGAGTTCTACGCCCACCTGCTGGTGTGCTGCCCGCGGGAGGGAGGGATGAACGAGGAAGAACTGCGGCGCTTCCTCCTGGACCATGGTTTTTCGGTTGCCAACCTGAATTACGCCAGCAGCTTCGAGCCGAGCTATTTCGAGTACCAGATGGTGATCAAGGCGCATGACGAGACGCGCGCGCGCGGCCTGGCCGAGGCGCTGGGCAAGTCTGCAAAGGTCCTGGAATTCCGCATGTCGCCCACCGGCGACTAGAATCCGTGAGTCGTGAATCGTGAATCGTGATTCGTAGTCGCACGTTTGCAACCATTCACGGTTTAGCATCCGCTGTTTACCCATCAAAGAGGCGGGGAACCATGAGTGCGATCAAGCTTCACGCCGCGGCCGCGATCGTTGCGGTAGCGCTGATCCAGTCGTTTGCTGCCGCTGCGCAAGCCTATCCGAACCGGCCGGTCCGCTTCATCGTCCCGTTCCCGCCGGGCGGGGGCAATGACGTCGTCGGGCGCATCGTGGCGCAGAAGCTGAACGAGGCATTGGGCGTGCCGGTCGTGATCGACAACCGCGGCGGGGCGGGCGGCACCATCGGCAGCGACATTACCAGCAAGGCGCCGCCCGACGGCCACACCATGCTGATCAACAACATCAGCCTGGCGGTCAATGCCACGCTGTATCCGAAGCTGCCCTACGACACGCTGAGGGACCTCGCACCCGTCTCGCTCCTCGGGCGGCAACCCAATATCCTGGTGGCGCATCCCGCCGTGCCGGTGAGCTCGGTCAAGGACGTGCTTGCGCTCGCGCGGGCGAAGCCGGGACAGGTCATTTACGGCTCCGGCGGCGTGGGCACCGCCGGGCACCTTGCCACCGAATTATTCATGCTCATGACCCGTACTGACATGGTGCACGTGCCGTACAAGGGTCTCGGGCCAGCGCTGATCGACCTCATGGGCGGGCGGGTGCAGATCGTCGTCTCGACGATGGCCTCCGCGCTGCCCCAGGTGAAAGGCGGCAAGCTGAAGCCGCTGGCGGTCACCACGGCAAATCGCTCCACGTTTTTCCCGGAGCTGCCGACCATGGCGGAAGCCGGCGTGCCGGGATACGAATTCAGCACCTGGTACGGGTTACTGGTTCCCGGCGCCACGCCGAAGGCGATCGTCGAGCGGCTGAACGCTGAGACCGTGAAAGTCCTGGGCGCGCCCGCCCTGAAGGAGCAGTTCTCCGGGCAGGGACTGGAAGCGACGCCGAGCTCGACGGCGGAATTCAGCGCCTACCTCAGGTCCGAAGTGGCGAAGTGGGGCAAGGTTGTCAAGGCGTCGGGGGCCAAGCCTGATTAGCCAGAAGTGCGTGATTCGTGAGTCGTGAGTGGTGAATCGATAAAAGCGTGAGTTCAACTTCAAACAAATCACAAATCACGAATCACAAATCACGAATCACGCTCTTCGGGATAGCGATGGTGAAGCTGACAGCGATTTCCGGGGTGGGGGCGAAAGGCCCCGCCTGTTTTCTGCTGGAGACCGGGCACGCGCGGCTCCTGCTCGATCTCGGCTACGGGCCCGCGCCCGGCCAGTGGCCGGACGTGAGCGGAGTGGGGCGGGTGGATGCCCTGCTGCTGTCGCACGGGCACCGCGACCATGCGGGCGCGCTCAAGCTCGCGCCGGAGGTCGGCAACCCCCCGCTCTATGCCACTCCGGCCGTGCTGGCACGCCTCGGCCGCAATGGCGAGGGCACGGCTTTGCCGCTGCATGGCGAGGCGGATGTTTGCGGTATCAAAGTACGCACCGGGCGCAACGGCCACGCGCCGGGCGGCATCTGGCTGCATTTCGACGTTGAGGGCGGATTCCTGTACACCGGCGACTATGGCGTGGAATCGCCGATCTACGCGTTCGACGGGCCGCCGCCGGCTGCCACCGTGGTCCTCGATGCGTCTTACGGCGACTATGCCGACTCGATGAAGGATTGCGCCGCGCGGCTGGCCCCGGTCTTTGAGCGGAGAGCGGCGCTGGTGCCGGTCCCGCCAGACGGCCGCGGGCCGGAGCTGGCTTATCACGTCTCGGCTGCGCACGGAATCCTGCCGTGCATCAGCGCCGACCTGCGCGCGTCGATCGAGCGCATGGCAAGCACCGAGCGCGGCAGCCTGCGCCCCGGCGTGGCGGACGAACTGGCGCGCATCGCGCGCGAGGCGCCGCCGATCACGGGGCCGCAAGGAATTCTGCTCACGGGGCGTGCCGACGCAAGCGACGGTGAAGCGGCGAGCCTCGCCGCGAGCTGGGAGCGGGAGGCCGAGCCCGAGATCGTCTTTAGCGGCTATTTCCCGCCCGGCTCGCCGGCCCAGCGGATGGTTGATTCCGGGCGCGCCCGTTTCATCCGCTGGAACGCGCACCCGCGGCTCTCGGATAACGTGGCGCTCGCGCGCTCGGTCAAGGCGCAAACCGTCGTGCCGGCCTTTGGCGACGCGCGCCGCTATCTGGAGGCGTGGCGAGCGGCGTTCGCGCCGGCGCGCGTCGTCATCGAGCGCTCTGTCGAGCTCTGATTGGAAAAGGGTGAGTGGTGAATAATGAGTAGAGCGTGTCTCAATAATCCCCTCTCCCCCAGTTTCGGGGGAGAGGGCTAGGGTGAGGGGGCGACCAGACACTCGACTCTCCCTCTAAGACCTGAACCGGTCTCTACCCCTCACCCCAACCCTCTCCCCGCTGCCGCGGGGCGAGGGGGTGTTTTTGAGACATGCTCTAGTGAGTGGACTCAGTTACAAACATTGACGTCCTGTCGGTTCCATCCACTCACCACTCACTAATCACGCTTTATTGAGTCCGAAATGAGTTCAGCCTATCTATCCGAGATCCCGCTGTTCATGCGCATGTTTTATTTCCTGCGGCACGGCGAGACGGAAAGCAACCGGCTGAAGACCATCGCAGGCTCGCTCGATGTCGAGTTGAACGACGCGGGTCGCGAGCAGGCGCGCGCTGCGGTCGAGCTGGTGCGGCCGCTTGGTGTCACGCACGTCACATCGAGCAATCTCCGGCGCGCGAGAGAGACCGCGGCAACCATCGCCATGACGCTGGCGCTGCCGCATGTGGTGGTGCCGGAACTGGCGGAACGGAACTGGGGGCAGCTCGAAGGCAAGCCGCAGGCCCTGCGCATGCGTGGGGTGACGCCGCCGGGCGCGGAGACTGCCGGGCAGTTTATTTCCCGCACGCGGGCCGCGCTGGCCCGGATCAAGGCCGATGGCGTGCCGCTGGTCGTCGCCCACTCCGGGACGCATCGCGCGCTGTGCCGCCTGCTCGGGCTGGCGGAATTGGCCGACCCGATCGCCAACTGCCGCCCGTTGCGTTTTACACCACCGCAGCAAGCGGGTGCCGCATGGACGCTCGAGATACTCTAGGAATCGTCAGCCGTCAGCCGTCAGTCGTCACGCCTTTAAGGTAAACGGATTGAAATCCGTCTTCCGGTCGTAGTAGTCCTCGTTCTCGGCGCGCTTCAGCCAGCCCACGACCTTGTAGGTGATCGGCGTGAACACGACTTCCACGGCGACCTTGGCGGTGAACTGAGCGAGCATCACCATCGGCAGCTTGTCGTCGGGGATGATGCCGCTGCCGTAGAAGGCGAGGGGATAGAAAAGAGCCGAGTCCACCGCCTCGCCCACGACGGTGGAGCCGATGGTACGGGTCCACAGCCATTTCCCCGCCGTCAGTATCTTCATCCGGGCGAGCACGTAGGAGTTGACGAACTCGCCGCAGAAATAGGCGACCATCGACGCCGCCACGATGCGCCAGGTCGAGCCGAAGGCGACTTCGTACGCCCCCTGGTGCTGCCAGAACGGGGCGGGCGGCAGGGCCACCACCACCGCCGCCATGAAGGAGGCAAACCCGAGCCCCGCGAAGCCCGCCCAGATCACCCGGCGCGCGCGGGCATAGCCGTAGACCTCGGTGAGGATGTCGCCGAAGACGTACGAGATGGGAAAGAACATCGCGCCGGCGCCGATGATGAACGTGCCGATCCACGGCAGTTCGATCTGCGCGATCTTCGCCGGGCCGATCAGGTTGGAGCAGATCAGCACCGTGACGAAAGCCGCCATCACGAATTCATAGTAGCGATAGCTGCGCTGTTCGCTCATGAGAACCGTGACATGGAAATTCGTGACAGGGTGAGGCGTGACATGGTGGGGCGTGACGTGGTGAACCGTGACAGGGTCATGCGTGTGCAGGAGGACGCGTTACGAGGCTCGCTTTATCGCGTCACGCGCCATCACGTCACGCTGTATCACGTCACGTCTCATCACGTCACGCTTCATCAGTTGAGCGGCAGCGCGCAATGCTGCGCGTAAGCCGCTCGTTGCTTGAGGCGCTCGTAGTACCCCGCGAGCCTGGGGTAGGCCGGCCGCTCGATCGGCAGCAGGAACCAGCGGTGCAGCGCCACGCCCATCGGGATGTCGCCCATGGTGAGCGCGTCGCCCGCCATGAACTGGCGGCTGGCGAGATGGTTCTCCACCATCTTGAGGTTGTCGGCCATCTTCTTGCGCGACTCCTCCACGAGCTTCATGTCGCGCTTGTCCGGCTCGACGCGGACCAGGTTCCAGAATAGCGGCCGCAGGCTGCCCCACAGCGTGGTGCTGTACCACTCCATCCAGCGGTCGGCGTCGGCGCACGCTTTCTCGTCGTTCGGGCACAGCGTGCCCTTGCCGTGCTTGCGTGAAAGATAGCGCACGATGGCGTGGGATTCCCACAGGACCAGGCCGTCGTCGTTGATCGTCGGCACCAGCCCGTTGGGATTCATCGCGAGGTACTCGGGCGTGTTGTTGACCCCGAACTTGCCGCCGGCGTCCACGCGCTCGTACTTGAGATTCAGCTCCGCGCAGCACCACAGCACCTTCTGCACGTTGATCGAATTGGTGCGCCCCCAGATCTTTAACATTCCGACCTCCGGTCTCTAAATGCGTGATTCGTGAGTCGTGATTCGTGAGTCGATCCTTTGACCCATGTTTTCCCCGCAAGCGGGGGGAGTAAACCCAACAGGCGAATCACGACTCACGAATCACGATTCACGCTTTTCCGCCTCATTCGGCAGTGATGTTCTGCTCCCTGATCACCTTGCTCCACTTCGCTGTCTCGCTGCGGATCCAGGCGCCGAACTCTTCCGGCGTGCTGCCGACGGTCTCGTAGCCCAGGCCGGCAAAGCGTTCTTTCTGCTCCTGGGCCGCCAGCAACTTGATCATTTCCGCGTTGAGCCGCTGGACGATCGCGCGCGGCGTCTTCGCCGGGGCCAGCATGCCGACCCACGACTGCGCCTCGAACTGCGGGAAGAATTCGCTGACCGAGGGTATGCCGGGCACCAGCGCGCTGCGTTGGCGGGAGGAAACGGCGAGCACGGTCAGCCGCCCGGCCTTGACGCTGGGGAGAACCAGCCCGGCCGAGGCGATCATCGCCTCGACGTGGCCACCCAGCAAATCGTTCAGCGCCGGGCCGCCTCCCTTGTAGTGCACCAGGTTGGCGTCGAGCTTCGCCGTGACCTTGAACAACTCGACCGAGAGCCGGCTGGAAGTTGCCGCGCCTGCCGTCGCGAAAATGACCGGCGCGCGCCGGGATTTCGCGGTTGCGAGGAATTCGTTGAACGTCCTGACCCCGAGCTTGGGGTGGACGACGAACAGCTGCGGGCCGCGGACCAGCAGCGAGACCGGAGCGAAATCCTTGATCGTGTCGTAAGGCGCGCCCCGGAAAACGTGCGGATTGGAAATGAAGCTGTCGAACACCGCGAGCAGGGTGTGGCCGTCCGGCGCGGCCTTGGCCACGGTGTCGGTGCCGGGTATGCCGCCGGCCCCCGCGCGGTTATCTATGACGATGGACTGGCCCAGCGCTTCGGAGAGCTGCGGCGCGATGGCCCTCGCCACGATGTCGGTCACCCCGCCGGGCGAAGTCGGCACCACCATGCGAATCGGACGGTTGGGGTAGTTCTGCGCGTGCGCGAGAGTGCCCAGCAGGAGAGCAAGAGCCACGGGCGCGATAGCCAGTTCAAACAATGTTATCGTTGACTTCATGTCGTGTGTCAGACGAAAGGCAGATTGTAAACTGGAAAACAAGGGCGAGGGATGAGAGCCGTCAGGCTCGCATTTCACCTTTTTCGGTTTCCGATTTAACATGGACCAGTCACCAGTCACCAGTCACCAGTCACGGATTCAACAATGGCATACACAGGCATCGAATCGGTCGTCTTCGGCGCGCCCGACCTGCGGCTTGCGCGCAAGCTGTTTTCCGACTGGGGCCTGGGCAGGCTAAGCGCGGGCAAGTCGGGCGCTGTATTCGGAACCGGCGTCGGCAGCCGGGTGGTGGTGCGTCCCGAGGACTCGCCGCGATTGCCGCCGAAAATCGCCGCCGGCTGCAACTTCCGCGAACTCGTATGGGGCGTCTCGGACCGGAAGCACCTTGATGTTATCGCGCAGGAACTGGCCCGGGACCGGGAAGTGACCCGGGAGAAGGACGGCTCGATACACTCGATGGACGACTGCGGCATCCACATCGGTTTCGCGCTCGCCGCCCGCAACCCGGGCAGGCCGCGCAGGGCCACGTCTTTCAACTCGCCGGGGCGCCGTGCCCGGGTGGATGCCGTCGCCACGGTCTACGAGCGCGCGCGGCCGTATCGCATGGGTCACATCGCGTTCTTCGTGCCCGATGTCAAGGCCGCCGAGAAGTTCTACGCCAAGCGCCTGGGTTTCTGGTTGTCCGACCGCTACGCAGGCGGGGCTGCGGTGTTCCTGCGCCACGCCGCGAGGAGCGACCATCACAACCTGTTCTTCCTGAAGAGCCGCACCGGCGCGACCGATCTCCATCACATCGCATTCGAGGTGTCGGATGTCCACGAAGTGTTCGGGGGCGGGCGCTACTTCGCGCGCTGCGGCTGGCCGACCGCGGTGGGGCCGGGCCGGCACCCGATCTCGTCGGCTTATTTCTGGTACTTCCGGAATCCGCTCGGCGGCATGATCGAGTATTTCTGCGACCCGGACTTCGTCACGGCGAAATGGAAGCCGACCAATTACCGGGTCAACCGCTTCTCGGAATGGCACCTCGCGGACGGCATCAAGCAGGCGGGAGATCTGCACGCGCGGCCTTCGCTCGCGATGGCCAAGGCCATTGAGATTGAGAAAGGCGTGAGTCGTGAATCGTGAGTCGTGATTCGACTCCAAGAGCGCCTAACAAAATGAACTCCCCTCCTCGTCGAGGAGGGGTGGCGCGGAGCGACGGGGTGGTGAGACATACCCCGCCTTCACCCTAAACCACCCCGGCCCTGCTTTGCTCCCCTCCTTGAAAAGGAGGGGAGCAAAGCAGGGCCGCTTCATTTTGTTAGGCACTCTAAAGAGGAGTTCCTCTCCCCATCCGGGGAGAGAAGCACGACTCACCACTCACCACTCACGGCTTCTGGCCGGCGCGCTTCTCGAACGCTTCGAAGAACTTCCCCGCGAGCTGCCTGGCCACGCCGTCGATGAGCCGCGCGCCGATCTGCGCGAGCTTGCCGCCGACGGTGGCTTTGGCGGCATAGGTCAGCTTCGTGTTGCTGCCTTCCGGAGTGAGTGTGACCGTCGCCGCGCCCTTGGCGAAACCCGCAACGCCGCCCTGGCCTTCGAACGAAAGCGTGTAGGCGCGCGGCGGATCCGCGTTGGTTACGGTCATTTTCCCCTTGAACTTGGCGCTGACCGGGCCGACTTTCGCCGTCAGGACCACCTCATACTCGTTATCCGCGAGTAGGGTGATCGACTCGCAACCCGGAATGCAGTCCTTGAGCACCTCGGGGTCGTTCAGCGCCTTCCACGTCGCGGCCTGCGGCAGCGGGATCAGCTGTTCTCCAGTCATCTCCATAGTCGGGTTGCTCTCGGTGTTCGTGCCGCTAGGAGTTTGTCGGGCTTTGGTCCGACAAACTCCTTATGCAAAACCGCCTGCAGGAAAACGGCGGAACAGGACTGTAGAGATACAACTTTGACCCCATTGCCGTCACCAACAGTGGGTCGGGCGGAGTCATTGGGTTCAGCTTCATCCAGAATCCTCAGGCGGTTTTGCTTTTAGCAGCCTGCCGGAGCGTCTAGGTCGGCAGGCTGCTAGGCTCGATCAAACAGCGTAGGGGCGGATGCTAGCCCACGTTTACCGCGGTCGCAACCCGACTTAGGCTTGACTTCGAGTACGGAAGAGTATGGGTTCGACCTGCAACTCGACGCTTATTTCCGGTTTCCGCGGGAGAGTGCGCTTTACCGCTATATTCTGTAAAATATAACCCTTACCAGAAGTGATCGGAAACCGGATATGGACAGCGTTGACCTGCAGGTATTGAGAAGCGCGGCCGACTGGGTGAAGTCGGGCCGCCGCGTGGTGATGGCGACCGTCATCCGGACCTGGGGCTCGGCGCCGCGCCCGATCGGAGCGCTCACCGCGATCCGCGACGACGGCATGGTGGTGGGTTCGGTATCCGGGGGCTGCATCGAGGACGACATGATCCTGCAGGTGCGCTCCGGTGAGCTCGTCAAGGACAAGCCGGCGACGACGAAGTACGGCGTGTCGGCGGAGGAGGCCAAGCGCTTCGGGCTGCCCTGCGGAGGCACGCTCGAATTGGTGCTCGAGCCGCTCACGAAGGAAAGCGGCATCGACGAGTTGCTCGCGTGCGTCGAGCGTCACGAACTCGTGATGCGGCGGCTCGACATGAAGTCCGGGCGCGCGACGATCGCCCCGGCGAAATCCACGGACCTGCTCGCGTTCGACGGCGTAACGCTTGCCACGGTGCACGGGCCGCGCTGGCGTTTGCTGATCATCGGCGCGGGGCAGCTCTCGACCTTCCTCGCCCAGATGGCCCAGGGGCTCGACTACCAGGTCACGATCTGCGACCCGCGCGAGGAATACGCCGAAGGGTGGAACGTCCCGGGGGTGGAACTGAAGCGCGGCATGCCGGACGACGTCGTCACCGAAATGAACCCGGACGGCCACAGCGCGGTGGTGACGCTCACCCACGACCCCAAGCTCGACGACATGGCGCTGCTCGAGGCGCTCAAGTCGCCCGCGTTCTACGTCGGCGCGATCGGGTCGAGGAAGAACAACGACGCCCGGCGCAAGCGGCTCGCCGAATTCGACCTGTCGCAAGAAGAGATCGCGCGACTGCACGGGCCGGTGGGGCTCAAGCTGGGCGCCAAGACGCCGCCCGAGATCGCGATCGCGATCCTCGCCGAGATGACTGCCCTCCGCAACGGCGTGAAAGTTCCCGAGATGGCGGAACCGGACAAGGCGACGGTGGCGGGCTGCGTCACCTGAGGAATTCGTCGCTTCGACCGGCGACGAATTCCTGAGCTTGAGCCTCCTTCGAGAAGCCGATTTCTTTTCAGCCGCGTTTGACGTCTTGTGTGTCCCATACGCTGCTAGAATTTCCTCATCGAGGCGCTCGATGATGAGGTCATTCCTGTCTTTGTCCCCAATCCTGCCCCGTCTTGTTTTGGTGACGTTCATGTTTTCCGCGGCGTCGTTGGCAGTCGCCGCGGAAAACATGGCGAACGCGATCTTCCTGGTCGCGAAGCGCGAGCTCGCCGATCCCAACTTTCGCGAGACCGTCGTGCTGGTGACGCATCCGTCCCGGGGCGGGCCCTGGGGCGTCATCATCAACCGGCCGCTCGAGCACCGCTTGAGCGAGGTGCTGACCGACTATGAATCGCTGAAGGGCCGCAAGGACGTGCTCTTCTTCGGCGGGCCGGTTGCCCGCCAGGGGCTGGTGTTCCTGGTGCGCTCCCCCAAGGCGCCGCCGGGCGCGACGGCTGTGCTGCGCGACGTCTTCTTCACGTCCGATACGGACCTGATCGACAGCCTGCTCAAGCGCCCGGACCCGACGCGCGGGTTGCGGGTATTCTCCGGACACTCGGGATGGGCCCCCGGCCAGTTGCAGCAGGAAATCGCGCGCGGCGGCTGGCACGTGGTTCCGGCCGACGCGGAAACGGTGTTCGACAAGGATCCGGCCCTCGTCTGGCCGGAGCTGATCCGGCGCGCCACTACCAAGCAGACCCGTCACTCGTCAGTCGTCACTCGTCACGCTTCTTGGATCAGCGGAGCGCATCCATGAGGGTCGGCATCATCGGCGGCGGCACCATCGCGCGGCTGTTTCTCGAGCATATCCGGCGCGGCGACCTGGGGCGCACGCGGGTCGTGGTCATTGCCGGCCGCAGCGAGCGTTCGCGCGGCAAGGCGCTGGCGAAGTCGTTCCGCATCCCGTTCGTGACCGGCGTCAAGACGCTGCTTGCGAAAAAGCCCGATGTCGTCGTGGAAGCGGCCTCGCACGATGCCGTGCGCGAGTACGGCGAGCCCCTGCTCAAGAAAGGCGTTGCGCTGATCGTGCTGTCATGCGGGGCGTTGTGCGATGACGCGCTGCGCCGGAAGCTCGAGCGCGCCGCCGCCAGGAGCGGCGCGTTGCTCTCGGTGCCATCCGGCGGCATCGGCGGCCTCGATGCGCTGAAGGCGGCCTGCGTGGCGGGCGTGGATGAAGTCACCATCACGGTCACCAAGCCGCCCGCCGCGTGGAAGGGGATCGCTTACGTCGAGAAGCTCGGCGTGGACCTCGATGGCCTGCGCGAGCCGCGCGTGCTGTTCGACGGGACGGCGCGGGAGGGCGTGCCGCACTTTCCCGCCAACGTGAACATCGCGGCGGTGCTCTCAATGGCGGGTATCGGTTTCGACAAGACCCGTCTCAAGGTGGTCGCCGACCCGGCGCTGAAGCACAACACCCACTATATTGATATCAAGGGCAGGACCGGCAATATCAGCATCAAGCTCGAGAACGTGCCGGCGCCCGATAATCCCAAGACCGCGTGGCTCGCCTGTTACAGTGCGCTGGCGGCTTTGAAGGCGGTAAAGTCGCCGGTTCGTTACGGAACGTAGGAAGATAGCCGCCAAGCCTGCCCCGGACTCGATCCGGGGACGCCAGGAAATTCAAATGAATCCACAACAACTGGATCCTGAAAGCGCGGAAGCGATACGGCAGCGGTATCTCAAGGTGGATGCGGCGACGGTATCGGATGTTCTGGACACTCTCGGCTACCAGCACCAGGGGCTGGCGGGAAGCTTCGCGCCGTATCCGGAGACCGCCGGCAAGCTGGCGGGGTGGGCGTACACCATCTGTGGGGAGATGCGGCCGTACGCCGGCGGCGGCGATCCGGACAAGATGAAGGCGGTGGACGGCTTGAAACCCGGCTGCGTCAGCGTGTGGAGCGGGGCGGGCGACGGCGTGTGCTTCTTCGGCGAGCTGATCGCGCTCGGCATGAAGACGCGCGGCTCGACCGGCGCGTTGGTGGACGGTGGCATCCGCGACATCGAATGGATCGCGAAGCAGAAGTTTCCCGTCTACGCGCGTTACCGCACGCCGGTGCAGTCTATCAACCGCTGGAAGGTGACGGCGTGGCAAGTGCCGGCCTATCTGCCCGGGGCAACCAAGCAGCATGTCATCATCAACCCCGGCGATTTCGTGCTCGGCGACACGGATGGCGTGGTCGTCGTCCCCGCCGATGCGGTGGAGAAAGTGCTGAACGAAGCCGAGCGGCTGACCGCCACCGAAGTGAAGATCCGCGCCGAGCTGGACGCCGGCGCGACCCTCGAGCAGGTACTCGCCAAGTACGGGCACGTCTAGAAGCCGTGATTTGTGATTTGTGATTTGTGATTCGTGAATCGTAATTCGATCGATGTTGAATCCTGAATCCTATTCTTCTTGGCGGTCTTGGCGTCCCCGGATCGAGTCCGGGGCAGGCTTGGCGGCTAATATTGTATGAAACCGGCGAATCTGCTGATCATCATGTCCGACGAGCACAACCCTAAGGTGATGGGTTGCGCCGGACATCCCATTGTGAAAACTCCCAATATCGACGCGCTGGTGGCGCGCGGCACGATGTTCGCCAGCGCCTACACGACTTGCCCGGTATGCGTGCCCGCGCGTGCGGCGTTCGCGGTCGGGAAATACGTGCACCAGATCGGCTTCTGGGACAACGCGGATGCCTACGACGGCTTGATCCCGAGCTGGCACCATCGCCTGCGCGGACGCGGGCACCGCGTGGTTTCGATCGGCAAACTCCATTTTCGTGGCAACGAGGGCGACGATTACGGCTTTGACGACATGCAGATCCCGATGCAGATCGTGGAGGGCAAGGGCGATCTCATGGGACTCCTGCGCAAGGACCTGCCGGTACGGGGGCTGTCGTGGAAGATCGCCAAGCTCGCCGGTCCCGGCGAAACACCCTACACCGCGTACGACCGCGAGATCGTGACGCGCGCGCAGATCTGGCTGCGCGAGGAAGCGCCCAAGTACCGCGACGCGCCATGGGTGCTGTTCGTCTCCTTCGTCTGCCCTCATTTCCCGCTGGTGGCGCCGGCCGACTTCTACTATCAGTACCCGCTCGACCGGATGCCGCTGCCCAAGCAGTACGCGAAGGACGAACGGCCCGACCATCCGTACCTGCGCGATTACGCCGGCAGCTTCGTCTACGACCGCTACTTCGATCCGGAGAAGCTCCGGAAAGCGGTCGCGGCGTACTACGGGCTGTGCAGCTTCGTGGACGACAACATCGGCCGGGTGCTGCGCACACTGGAAGCAGTCGGGCTCGCCGACTCCACGCGCATCCTGTACACGAGCGACCACGGCGACAACCTTGGGGCGCGCGGGCTGTGGGGTAAATCCACGATGTACGAAGAAGTCGCCGGCGTGCCGCTGATTATCGCCGGAGCCGACGTGCCGCATGGGAAGAGAGTGAGCACGCCGGCGAGCCACGTGGACACCTATCCGTTCATCATGGAATGCGCGGGGGAAGACCGGCCGGAGATGTACGACGGCCATCCGGGCGTATCGCTCTCCAGGCTTGCGCACGGCGAGCAACCGCAACGCAATGTGCTCTCCGAGTACCACGGCATGGGCTCGACCACCGGCGCGTTCATGATCCGGCACGGCCGGTACAAGTACGTTCACTATGTCGCGTACCGGCCACAGCTTTTCGACCTGGAGCAGGACCCGGAGGAGTTGCGCGATCTCGCCGGCGATCCGAAATGCGCGAAAGTGCTCGAGGAATGCCATGCAAGATTGCTCGCGATTTGCGACCCGGCGCAAGTGGATGCGCGCGCCAAGCAGCGCCAGGCGGAGCTGTTGCAGGCGGCCGGCGGGCGCGATGCGGTGATCCAGCGCGGCGACCTGGGCTTTACCCCGCCGCCGGGTTACCCGGCGGTGTTTGGTTGAAGGTGCAAGGCGCAAGGCACAAGGCGCTGCGCAAATGGATGAAGACCTGAAGGCGAAGAGGGGGAAATGACCAAAACATTTGTTGCGATCATTATGCTGGCCGCGGGAGCGGGGTTCACGCAGCCAGCATGGGCGCAGGAATTTCCATCGCGGCCGATACGGATGCTGGTCGCATTCGCGCCCGGCGGAAACACCGATATCCTGGCGCGCGCGGTAGGTGCGCGCATGACGGAGCACTGGGGCAAGTCGGTGGTGGTGGACAACCGTCCCGGCGGCAGCGGCATGCTGGCTGCGGAAATCGTGGCGAAAGCCGCCCCCGACGGCCACACCGTTTTCGTCGCCTCGACCGGCGAGCTGTCCATCAATCCGAGCCTGTTCCAGAAGCTGCCGTACGACGTGCAGCGCGACTATGCCCCAGTCACCCTCGGCACCGTGTCGCCACTGCTGATCGTCGTCCACCCTTCGTTCCCGGCGAGGACGCTCAGGGAGCTACTGGATATCGCCCGCGCCAAGCCGCGCACGCTGTCGTACGCCTCGGTCGGCGTCGGCACGCCGCAGCACCTGTCGGGCGAACTCTTCAAGATGGCGACGGGGACCGACATCGTGCACGTGCCGTACAAGGGCGGCGCGCCGGCGACCACCGCGCTGCTCGGCGGGCAGGAGGTGCAATTCGGCTTCGTCGGCATGGGGCCCGTCATCCCGCACGTCAAGGCGGGCAGGCTGAGGACGCTGGCGATCTCGACGGCGAAGCGCTCGAGCCTGCTGCCGGAGGTGCCGACGCTGCAGGAACAGGGCGTGAAGGACTTCGACACCAGTATCTGGTTTGCTTTCGTGGTGCCGGCGAAAACGCCCAAAGGCGTCATCGTCAAGCTCAACGCCGAGATCGGGCGCATCCTGCGCAGCACGGACGCGCGCGATTATCTGATCGGCACCGGCGTGGAGGTCACGCCGGGCACGCCCGAGGAGCTGGCGCGTTTCATCAAGTCGGAAGGTGACAAGTACCGCAAGATCATCCAGGTTTCCGGCACACGTCACGACTGAATAGAGGAGAAGCCAACATGACACGCATGAAACGACTTTTAGCGGCCGGCGCAGGCTGTGCACTCGTCATCTTCAGCGGCGCTCTCCCGGCGCAGGGTTACCCGGCAAAAACGATTCGGGTGGTGGTGCCGTACCCGCCGGGTGGGGCGACCGACCTCACGGCGCGCTTGGTCGGGCAGAAGATGCAGGAGGCCATGAAGCAGAACGTGCTGGTGGACAACCGGCCTGGCGCGGGCGGCGTGATCGGGGCGGATATCGTGGCGAAGGCGGCGCCGGACGGGTACACGGTGCTGATCGCCGTGCCAGCGGAAATCGCGATACTGCCGCACTTGCAGAAGATGCCGTACAACGTCGTCAGGGATTTTGCGCCGGTGTCTCTCGCGGCGGTGACGCCGCTCATCCTGGTGGTTCATCCTTCGCTGCCGGTGAAGAGCGTGAAGGAGCTCGTCGCCTTCGCCAAGGCGCGGCCGGGGCAGTTGAGCTACGCGTCGGCCGGCACCGGCGGCGTGCAGCACCTCGCGGCCGAACTGCTGAAGATCACGATGAAGCTCGACATGGCGCACGTGCCGTACAAGGGGGCGGGACCCGTGATGCCCGATCTGATCGGCGGTCACGTGCCGATGTTCTTCTCGGGCATGCCGCCGGCGATGCCGCACGTGAAGGCGGGGAAGCTGCGCGCGCTGGCGGTGACGACGACCCGGCGCTCGCCGGCGACGCCCGACGTGCCCACCATGGCGGAAGCGGGCGTGCCGGGCTTCGATATCAGCAACTGGTTTGCGTACTTCGTGCCGTCCGGCACGCCGGCTGACGTGATCACACGGCTCAACTCGGAGGTCAACCGCGGGCTCAAGCAGCCGGACGTGAGAGAAAAGCTCGCGAACGTGGGCGCGGAGACGGTGGGCACTTCGCCCGAGGAGCTGGCGAAGTTCGTGCGCTCCGAGACCGAAAAGTTCGCGCGGCTGGTCAAGCTTTCCGGCGCCAAGGGCACGGATTGAGTCAAGAGCGTGACGAGTGACGGGTGACGGGGTCATGCAGCTGACGGCGGAAGAGCAGGCGATGTTGGGCGGCGAGCGGGGCGAGCCGGTGCGCCGCGCGCTCGAGCTGCAACTGGAGGTCGGCAGGTTCTACGAGGCGCGGCGCTTCGTGCCGGTGACCAACGTGCACATGATGGGCGACATCGAGGTGATGGGCGACGGCGGGCTCGATCATCTGCGCCGCCTGGCCCGGGCAAAAGCGCGCTGCGAAATCTCGATCACGACCAACGCGCGGTGTTTCGATTTCACCCACGCCGACAGGCTCGGTCAGGATGCGGGCGAGGCGGCGAAAGAACGCGAACTGATCGGCTACCTGCGGCAGATGAACGTGATGACGACCGATACCTGCATCAACTATCAGACGATCTACCAGCCGCACTTCGGCGAGCGTGTCGCCTGGGGCGACACCGGCACGGTCATCTGGGCGAATTCCGTGTGCGGAGCGCGCACCAATTTCGAGTCGGGGCCGGCCGCGATGGCGGCGGCCATGACCGGACGCGTGCCGGAGTACGGCTATCACCTCGACCGGCACCGCCGGGGCACGTTCGTGGTCGAGGTGGCGACGGAGCTCGACGACTACGCGGAGTGGGGCGCGATGGCGAAGCTGGTCGGCGAGTCGCACCAGAGCTATTACGCGGTGCCGGTGTTCACCGGCATCAAGCGTGCGCCCATGGCGGACCAGTTGAAGCACCTGGGCGCCTCGCTCGCCAGCTACGGCTCGATGGCCATGTTCCACATGGTCGGCGTGACTCCCGAGGCGCCGACGCTGGCCGCGGCGCTGGGCGGAAACCGGCCGAAGGAAAGGATGAAGATCACGCGGGCCGCCATTGACCGCGTGTTCGCGGGGTACAGGAACCTCGATGGAAGCTGCAATTTCGTGGTGTTTTCCGGACCGCAGCAATCGCTCCTCGAAATGAAGCTGCTGTCCGAGCTGTTCGACGGCCGGCGCGTTCACGCCGGCACGACGGTGTTCGTCACCACCGCGAACGGCGTGCTGTCGGCGGCGCGGGCGCTGGGCTACGCGCAGAAGCTGGAGGCTGCCGGCGTCATCATCCTGGAAGGCGTGTGCGTGTACATCCTTCAGAACCTGACGAACATGCGGGCCAGGAACGGCTGGACCAACATGATCTCCAACTCCGCCAAGATCGTGAACACGATCACCGCCCACAAATTCAATACCATCCTGCGCCGCACGCGCGACTGCGTGGACATCGCCTGCACGGGGGTGTTCCGGTGAGCGCGCCGCGGCCCACGATCCGCGTGAAGCGCGCTTTCGGCGCAGTCGTGGAAGGCGAGGCCGTCGTGTCAGAGGAGGGGTTCAGCCCGCGTTACGATCTCGACCGCTGGAGCGGCGTCATCACCAAGCCGGGCCACCCGCTCGAGGGCATCAATATCCGCGACAAGATCCTGTTCTTTCCGACCGCCAAGGGCGGCATCGCGGCGGGCTGGGCGTTCCACGACATCAAGTCCAAGGGTATCGCGCCGAAGGCTCTCGTATTCGGCGTCACCAACCCGGTGATGGTGCAGGGCGCGGTGTTCGCGAACCTGACGATAACCGAGGGCTGGTCGCGCGACCCGCGTGAGTGCATCAGGACCGGCGACATCGTGCGCGTGGACCCGGCCGCGAAAACCATCCGATTGCTGAGGCGATCCTGATGGCGGTGGCGACACTGAGGGGTGAAGGGTGAAGCGAGAAAAGGAGGTGACGCCGCATCCGGCCGCCACCGTCACGCTCGTCCGCGATGCGCCGCGCGGCCTCGAAGTGCTGATGCTGCAGCGCAGTCACAGCCTCAAGTTCATGCCGGGCGTGTATGTCTTCCCCGGCGGCGCGCTCGACGCCGCCGACAGCTCGCCGGAAATGCATGCCCTGTGCGCCGGACTCGAAGACGAGGCGGCGAGTTGCGCGCTCGGCGTGGAGCGCGGCGGGCTCGCATACTGGGTCGCGGCGATACGGGAGGCGTTCGAGGAAGCCGGCATCCTGCTCGCGTATGACGCCGGCGGCGGCATGGTTTCCCTTAACGGCGAGGCGGCCGAGCGTTATCGTGCGCATCGCAGCTCCCTGGACGAGAGGCGCGGGGATTTCGGGGCGATCGTGCGGGACGAGGGCCTGCGGCTTGCCGCGGACCGGCTGACTTATTTCGGCCACTGGATCACGCCGGTCGGCGCGCCGCGCCGCTACGACACGCGCTTCTTCCTCGCGGTCGCGCCGGAGCGCCAGGAGGCGCGCCACGACAATTACGAGACCATCGCTCACGTCTGGGTGCGGCCGCAGGAGGCGCTCGACCTGTGCGCGCGGGAAACGCTCAACATGCGCTTCCCGACCATCAAGACGCTCGAGCAGTTTACGCAGTGCGCCACGGCCGCCGAGCTGGTTGCCGTGCTTTCGTCGACGCGCGCCGTGCGGCCCTTGCTGCCGCGCATCACGCGCGATGGACGAACCCTGCTTCCCGGCGATTCGGGGTACGAAGAAGCAGGCAAAATCGAAAATTAGCCGCCAAGACGCCAAG
>CAYYZZ010000014.1:0-23110 GCA_964476235.1 uncultured Streptomycetaceae bacterium
AGGAGAGCAGCGTATTGGCGTCCATGCCGTAAGCAGGACCCGATCCCCAGAGCGCCAGCGCGTTCTGCTTGCCGTAGTGGTACACCAGCACGCCGTGCCCGCCGTCGAGCGTGCCCTTCGATACCGCGTCGAGCAGGCCGAAGGCCGGCACCACTGCGCCCGCCGGCAGCACCTCGATCCGCAGGTCGCCGCCCGTCATATCGTTCACTTTCTTGGCGAAATCGAGCGCGTACTCGTGGAAGATGTCCTTCGCCGGCCAGGTGCTCTGCCAGCGCATGCTGGTCACACCTTGAGCCTTGGCGATCATCGGAAAGCCGGCGATCGCCGCGCCCGTCGTCGCTGCCGCTGCTCCGGTCAGGAACTTGCGGCGTGATGCGCTCTCCTTTTCCGGCAGCTGCGCCGGTTTTTTCAGAAATTTCTTGAGCATTGTGTCCTCCATCCTGTGTTAATGAAGCGGGGGAAAATATGTTACCGGGCCAGCGGCAGCAAAGCACCCTGATTCTGCGTGGAACCATCTGCATGGAACCAGTGGATTTTAGTATGCGGGAAGCTCTACTACGCTGCGGCAATCGTATACTCCGACACCCGCAAAAGCAAGCCGCCAGGTCCCCCTCAACTGGCACCGGATCGTAACGGAAATCTGGCGCGGCCCGACTGCGTTCTGAGGGCCGCAATCAGGGCCGGATGGCCCCCGCGCCCGCCATTTGCGCGGATGAAGCTTGCGGCTGGGCGGGCTTGTCCTTGTCAGCGGGATTCCACCCGAGGATCAGGAGCATCACGAAGAAACCGGCGACGTAGCCGATCGGGATGTGCCAGCCGTGTTTCACCCATTCCCACACCGATTTCGCCTGCGGGAAGATGTTGGACACCGCCACGCCGGCGCTCGACCCGAACCAGATCATCGAGCCGCCGAATCCCACCGCATAGGCGAGCATGGCCCAGTCGTAGCCGCCCTGTTTCAATGCCAGCGCGGTCAACGGGATGTTGTCGAAGATCGACGAGATGAAGCCCAACGACAGCGACGACTGCCACGAAGCCGGCGGCAGCTTGTCCACCGGCATCATGGAAGCGCAGGTCACCAGCGCCAGCAGGAAGAGGCTGCCCTTGAACGCCTCCGGCACCAGCTTCCATTCCGGCCTGCGCCACGGCGTGCAGGCAATGATCACGACCCACACCGCGACGCCGATGAACGGGAAATGGTCGGCGAGGTGCTTGAACTTGAGGTTGACCGTCACGTTGGTTGCGATCGCCGCAACAAGGATCAGGGCCACGATGGCAAGCCGCGCCCAGTCCACCGACGCGTGGTGGGACTCGTCCTTCACGATGGGAGAGTAGCGCTGCTGCTGCAGGGCTGAGGGGATGCCGAACACGACCAAAGCCACGGCCGCCGGCAGATAGGCGGGCAGCACCGCGAGCGGGCTCACGCCGTCGAGCCACATCATGGTCGTGGTCGTGTCCCCGACCACGCTGCCCGCACCGCCCGCATTGGACGCCGCCACGATCGCCGCCAGGTAGCCGATGTGAACCTTGCCGCGGAACACGGTGCCCGCGACCGTGGCGCCGATCAGCGCCGCTGCGATGTTGTCGAGAAATCCCGACAGGATCCAGATCAGGACGAGCAGCGTGAAGCAGCCCTTCCAGTCGTCCGGCAGAAAACGCGGCAACACGTCCGGCGCGCGGCTCTCCTCGAAATGCCGCGACAGCAGCGCGAAGCCCACCAGCAGGCACAACAGGTTGGTGAGGATCACCCACTCGTTGTGCAGGTGCGACAGCAATCCCCCTAGGCCGGGACCCGCCTTGAAGCCGGTAACACCGAGCTTGTAGAGGGCGATGGCCGCGAGCCCGGTCAGCGCGACCTGCAGCGTGTAGTGGTGGAACACCGCCACCCCGATCAGGGTCAGCGCGAACAGGATGAATTCCACCGGGATGCCGAGCACGGCCGGGCCGTCGATCGCGGTACCTGCCGCATGAGCGTCGAGCGCGACAGCGCAAAGCCCGAACGGCGCAAGCGTAATCAGTACGGCCTTGATGAACCTCATTCCCACATTTCTTCCCCGGTTTGTTGCGTTCTCATATGCTGACTTTCTTCCGACGGCAGCCACGCGGCACCGCGGCGGTAACCCGCCCTGCTGCCACCCGTCAGGCCGCGACCCGCGCACGCGCCATCCAGAGCTCGCTCTGCATGCGCGCGACATCGTTCAACGTGCCGCGCGACTTGTAGGCCCGGCGCAGCCACCCCGCGTCGCCCGTGCCGTCGCGAACGCCGGCTTCCAGCGCCTTCAGGGCCGCGCCGCCGCCGAGCTCCGCGGCATGCGGCGCGACGAGGGCCAGCGTTTCGAGCACGTCTTCCTTGAGCGGCACGTGCCGCCCGCCATCGGCATCGACCAGGGTGCCGTCGAGCCCGTAGCGGCAGGCCTGGAAGCGGTTGTAGTTGTAGAGCTGGTAGACCTCCCGCGAAGGCGCGCGCGGCCGGTCGATCAGCAGGTGGCGGGCAAGCGCCTGCGCGTAAGCGGCCAGCGCAGCGGCGCGCTCCACGGTGAGCGGCGTATCGAAGACGCGGATCTCCACCGTGCCGTACTCCGGCTTGGGCCGGATGTCCCAATAGAAGTCCTTCATGCTCTCGACGATGCCGTAGCCGCGCATCTTGCCGAAGTAATCGATGAACTCCTTCCACGAGTGCACGAACGGCATCTGCCCCGACAGGGGAAACGCGCTGACGGTATTCAGCCGCGAGGACTGGTACGAAGTGTCCTCGCCCTGCTGGAACGGCGAGGAAGCCGACAGCGCGATGAAATGCGGCACGTAGCGCGCCAGCATGTGGGTGAGGTAAACCGCCTCGTCCCCGCTCGGACAGCCCAGATGCACGTGCTGGCCGAAGATGGTGAACTGCTTGGCGAGGTAACCGTAGAGATCGAGGATGTGCTGGAAGCGTTCGGTCGGGTAGATGCGCCGCTCGCCCCACTGGTGAAACGGATGGGATCCGCCCCCGGCGATGCGCAGGTTCAACCGCTCGGCCGCCTGGGCAACGGCGTCCCGGATCCGGCCGAGTTCCTTCACCAGCGGCTCGTGGGCCGCGTGGATCGAGGAGTTCAGCTCGATCATGCTCTCCGTGATCTCGGGCTTGACCTCGCCGGGATGCTCCGTCTTTCCGAGCAGGCCGATCAGGTCCGCCGCGTCGCGCGCGAGGTTGAAGTCGCGCGAGTTGAGGATCTGCAGCTCGAGCTCGACCCCCACCGTGAGGCCCCGCGACGGCTTGAATTCCATTTCGTCGTGGCCGCTCACCCCGCCCCCTCAGTCACCGTTATCTCGCATCCGACGACAGCGCTTCGGGGCTGAAAGCATTCGCTTTGCCGTCGATCCCCGTTAAAACGGACCCCCTTGCCAGGTAGCTCATGCTTTCCCTCCTTCTTCAGCCGCTTCGCCAGCGCGACGCAGTGCGAATTGCACCGCGACCGGGCCGATCAACTCGAGGATCAGCACGGCCGACAGCACGATCGCGGCGAGCCTCGCGCCGAACTCGGGGTAGAGCTCGGACGTGCCGTGCACCATCGAGATCGCGAGCCCGGACATCGGCGTCAGCGCGAGGCAAAGCAGGCCTGCCGCCCCGCGCCGCGCCCCGCTGAAATAGGTGAGCGCGAGCACGCCGATCGACTTGCCGACGAAGCGCGCCAGGATGAACGCGAGCGCGAGCGTGCCGCCGATCATCAGGTCGCCGGTCTTCAGGCTCGCGCCGCTCACCACGAACAGCACCACCACGAACAGCTGCCCCACCAGCCCGACGCCGAATGGCATGAGGTCGTGCCGCCCGTCGAGGCTCTTCGACAGCACGCCGAAGACGAGCAGGGACAGCACCACCGACAACTCGAGCATCCGCGCGGCCGCGATGGTCAGCACGATCAGGCCAAGCACCAGCACGTAATGGCCGCGCTCGGTCTTGCCGAGCCAGCGCCCTAGCGCCACCACGGCGAGCGCGGCAAAGTAGCCGAGTATCAACGAGCCCGCCAGCAGATAGACGGGGTGCAGCAGCACCACCCGCCAGCCAGCGCGATACTCGTGGTGGATGCCGGCGAGCAGCATGGTCACGGTCACGAACGCGATGACGCTGTTGATCGCCGTCAACCCGAGCATCCGCTCGGTCACCTGGCCTTCGGCGCGCAGCTCCTGCGCCACCACCATCGCCACAGCCGGCGAGGTGGCGATGCCGATCGCGGCCGCCACCGCTGCGTAGAGCGGCTGCACGTCGAGCCAGGTCAGCGTGAAGTACACCAGCGCGAAGGACAGCGCGCTCTCCAGCACGCCGGTCGCGGCGAGCCACGGATCGCGCTTGAGCCACATCAAGTCCAGCCTCCGGCCAAGCTCGAACAGGATCAGGCCGAGCGCGATGTCCACGAAGATCCAGGACTCCTTCACCATCCCGGCGTCGAGCACGTTGAGCCCGCTTGCGCCGAGCGCGAGCCCGATCAGCACGTAACCGACGATCCGCGGCAGGCGCAAGACGCGCTTCACCAGCTCGCCACCGGCCAGGCCCGCGAGCAGCAGCAGCCCGAACAGCGCGAGCGGGCTGGCGGAAAATGGAAACGGCGGCAGAAAACTCAGTTGTGTCATGGCGAGCCCACACTCGTGGCACGGCGCCGTGCCCTGTCAGCAACTGGATTGCTTGTCGTTCTCCGCGCCGTCCTCGTCGCACGCGGGAACTTCGCGTTAATTATTATTGGGTACTCTGACCGTGGCCGCCCAAAAAGTTCCGCCGCGGGCCGTAACGCATTGATTCGCGCATTGAATCTTCATGGGACCAGAATGATGTGCACGCGGTAGGGCCCGTGCGCGCCGAGCGTGACGGTCTGCTCGATGTCGGCGGTGCGCGACGGACCCGAGATGAAATTGACGGCGCGCGGCGGCTGCTTGATCTCGTCGCGCACGAGCTGCCACGCCTCTTCCATGCCGCGCACGATGCGCGATTTTTCAACCACGGCGATATGCGTCTCCGGCAACAGGCTGAGCGTGGCCGGCGTGTCGGTTCCGGATACGGTCGTCAGCGTGCCGGTCTCCGCGATGGCGCAGAACGCACCGGTGATGCCGACCAGGTCGGAGTCACGTG
Organism: uncultured Streptomycetaceae bacterium; assembly: GCA_964476235.1. Classification (GTDB taxonomy): domain Bacteria; phylum Pseudomonadota; class Gammaproteobacteria; order Burkholderiales; family SG8-41; genus SG8-41. The sequence continues at coordinate 5,099 of CAYYZZ010000014.1, forward strand.
CCGCTCGCACCGCTATCTCGATTCCAGCACTCCGCCAATCGAGTGCCATGTGCTCCGGCCAGCACACCGCGGCGAGCGGCAAAGAATTGGCTTTGAGGTAGCGGGCAACGGCGGCGGGTGCGTCCGCGAGCGCTGCCACCTCGTCCACCGTGCTTGCGAGCCCGAGGGCGCGCTCGCGAAAGCGCGCGACCGGCTCCCAATCCATGCGCGGGCGTGGGCTCTGCGGGTGCGCGGCGATGTATTCGCGCACAGCCTCGCGCTCGGCGGCGTCCGGCGCGGGCCCCTTCCCCTGCCGTTTCCTTATGCGCGCCAGTATGGTTTCGCGTGCACTCATCTGCAAGTTGACAGTTGGCAGCCGTCAGCCGTTAGCCGTCAGTTGGCAGTTGGCAGTTGGCAGGTCGCAGCGTTTGAGCACGTGAGCACGCGTCGAACATGTAACTGCCCACTGCAAACTGTCCACTGTCAACTTTCTCCTGCCCACTGCAAACTGCAAACTTTCGCATAGTCACCCCAATGTGGGCATGTTGAGCCCCGGCGCCGGCGTGTCCTGGTGCGGCCAGCGGCTGATGATGACCTTGGTGCGGGTGTAGAACTTCACGCCCTCCATGCCGTGCACGTGCAGGTCGCCGAAGAGCGAGCCCTTCCAGCCGCCGAAGGAAAAGAACGCCACCGGCACCGGGATCGGCACGTTCACGCCGACCATGCCGACCTGGATCTCGTTCTCGAAGCGCCGCGCCGCACCGCCCGATTCGGTGAAGATCGCCGTACCGTTGGCGTAGGGATTGCGGTTGACCAGCGCGATCGCGTCCTCGAGCGTTTTCTCGCGCAGCACGACCAGCACCGGCCCGAAGATCTCGTCCTGGTAAATCTTCATCTCGGGCGTCACGTTGTCGAACAGCGTGGTGCCAAGGTAGTAACCGCTTTCATAGCCGGGCACCTTGTGGCCGCGGCCGTCCGCGACGAGCTTCGCGCCTTCCTTCACGCCCTGGTCCACGTAGCCCGACACCTTGTCGCGGTGCTGGGCGGTCACGAGCGGGCCCATGTCCACGCCCTCTTTGTCGCCCGGACCGATGACGATCGCTTCCGCTTTTTTCTTGAGCAGCTTCACCAGCGGGTCGGCCGCCGCGCCGACCGCGACCACGGCCGAGATCGCCATGCAACGCTCGCCCGCCGAGCCATAGGCCGCGCCGATCAGCGCGTCGGCCGCGAATTCGAGGTCGGCGTCCGGCAGCACCACCGCGTGGTTCTTGGCCCCGCCCAGCGCCTGCACGCGCTTCGCGTTCTTCGCGCACGTCTCGTAGATAGTTTTGGCGATCGGGGTGGAACCCACAAAGGAAACCGCGTGGATGCCGGGATGGTTGAGGATCGCGTCCACCGTCTCCTTGTCGCCGTGCACGACGTTGAACACGCCGTCGGGCAGACCCGCCTCCTTGAACAGCTCGGCCATGCGCATCGAGGCCGAGGGCACCTTCTCGGAGGGCTTCAGGATGAAGGTGTTGCCGCAGGCGATCGCCACGGGGAACATCCACAGCGGCACCATCACCGGGAAATTGAACGGCGTGATGCCGGCGCACACGCCGACCGGCTGGCGCACCGTGTGGCAATCCACGCCGGAACCGACGTTCTCCGAATGTTCGCCCTTCAACAGGTGCGGGATACCGCAGGCGAACTCGACCACCTCGATGCCGCGCTGCACCGAGCCCATCGCGTCGGGCAGCGTCTTGCCGTGCTCTTCCGTGACCCGCCGCGCGAGGTCCTTCTGATGGGCTTGCAACAGTTGCAGGAACTTCTGCATCACGCGCGCGCGCCGCAGCGGCGGCGTATCGCGCCACCCGGGAAATGCCGCCGCGGCGGCCTTCACCGCGGCATCCACGTCGGCCGCGTTGCAAAACGGCACCCGCCGGATCACTGCCCCCGTCGCGGGATTGGTCACGTTGCCGGACCGCGTTGCGCTTGCCCGATGGCGCTTGCCCGCGATCCAGAGTTCCAAGGCCGCGACTGTTTGCGCTTCGACTGGCTTGTTCATTGCCGACTCCATTCATCATTCACCATTCATCATTCCGCATTGGGGCCGCGACGTGAGCGCGCGTAAAGCGCGCGAAACGTGCGCCCCTCCGACGCCGGCAGATCGCGTCCCGCGGTCCAGCCGCCGCCTAACGGCAGATGATGTATCAGCTTGCCGGCGCCGCCCATCCACGCAAGGAAGTGCGCGCCGAGGGCAGTCATCATCGCATAGATCGCAGGCCGCTTCGCCACCCAGCCCCATATCGCGAGTCCCAGCCGCTCCGGCCACGGTTTCATCCCGCGCTCGAACTGCCGCTCCCGCAGCTTGCGCATCAGATCGGGCAGCGGAATCTTCACCGGGCACACCACGCCGCACTGGTTGCAAAACGTGGAGGCGTTGGGCAGATCGGGCGCGTTCTCCAGCCCCACGTAGCTCGGCGTCAACACCGAACCCATCGGGCCGGGATAAACCCAGCCGTAGGCGTGGCCGCCCACGCTCTGGTAGACCGGGCAATGGTTCATGCACGCGCCGCAACGTATGCAGCGCAGCATCGGCTGCAGGTCGCCGCCGATCAGCTCGCTGCGACCGCCGTCCAGCAGGATGATGTGGAAGTGCTCGGGCCCGTCGCGATCGTCCTCCCCCCTCACGCCGGTCGTGACTGAGATGTAGTTGGAAATGGTCTGGCCGGTGGCGTGGGCCGGCAGCAGGCGCATCAGCGTTGCTACGTCTTCCAGCGTCGGCACCACTTTCTCGATGCCGGTAATTGCCACGTGCACGCGCGGCAGCGTCGTCACCATGCGGCCGTTGCCCTCGTTGGTCACGATCAGCGTGGAGCCGGTCTCGGCCACGATAAAGTTGGCGCCCGTGATGCCCATGTCGGCGGTAATAAAATGGCCTCGCAGCCGCTCGCGCGCCTCCCGCGTCAGCTCCGCGATGTCGGTCTTGCGCGGCGTGCCGTGCTTCTCTTCGAAGAGATCGGACACCTCGTCGCGGGTCTTGTGCACCACCGGTGCGACGATGTGCGAGGGCGGCTCCTTCGCGAGCTGCAGGATGTACTCGCCGAGATCGGTCTCGACGACCTCGACGCCCGCCGCCTCCAGGGCATCGTTCAATGCGCATTCCTCGGTCACCATGGACTTCGACTTCACCGCCTTCTTCACGCCGTACTGGCGCGCGATCTCGCGCACGATGCGGTTGACGTCCTCGCGAGTCTCGGCCCAGTGCACCACGGCGCCGCGCGCGGTCGCGTTGCGCTCGAACTCGGCCAGGTACAAATCCAGATTTGCCAGCGCGCGGTCGCGTATCGCCGCGGCAGCCGAGCGGATTTCCTCGTAATTGCCAAGCTCCGCGACGCGCTCCGCGCGCCCGCGCACGAAGTTGCCCTGCAGCCGCTTGAGCGCCGCCTGCAGGTTGGCGTTCCGCAGCTTCACGCCCGCGGTCGCCTTGAAGTGCATGGAAGTAATCTGCATAGTGTTGAACGCTGGCAGAATTCCGTGCCAGCGTTCAAATTATAGACTTGGTTAACGAGAATCTGACTTGGCGGATGCTTCCGATCAGTTCATGCGGTAGCGGCGAACGGCGTCCTCGTTCCAGGCCAGCCCGTTTCCCGGGCGGCTGGAGACAACCGCGCTACCGTCGACGATCCGCAATGGCTCCTCGAGTATGGCGTTCGTCCAGTCGACGTATTCCAGCCAGTGCGCCGTCGGCGTCACGGCCAGGAGATGCGCGCTCACTTCAGGATACAGATGCGAGGACATTTTGATCCCCCGCTCGCGCGCAAGCTCGCCGGCGCGCCGCCACCCCGTCACGCCGCCAATGCGCTCCAGGTCGGGCATCACGTAATCGCAGGCTTGCGCTGCCAGAGCCCGCTGCATGTCGTGGATCAGGGAGAAGTTCTCGCCGATCTGCACCGGCGTTGAGAGGGCGCGCGCGACTTCGGCGCAACCCGCGTAGTCGTCGTGGCGTATCGGCTCCTCGACCCAATAGACACCATCGTCGTCGAGCATCCGCCCGCGCCTGATGGCTTCTTCCACCGTCAGCGCCTGGTTGTAATCCACCATCAGCTTGATGTCAGCCGGGATGCGGGAGCGCACGGCGCGCACCGCGGCAAGGTCGGCCTCCGCTGTTGGATAGCCCAGGCGGAGCTTCACAGCGCGGAAACCGCCGGCGAGCAGCTTCTCCGCTTCGTCCGCGACGGCTGCCGGCGCCATCAAGCCGAGGCCGCAGCTGTTGTAGGCGGGTACCGGCCGGGGTGTGCCGCCGAGATACGTTACGAGCGGCATTCCGGCCGCCTTGGCGAGCGCGTCCCAGCACGCGACATCGAACATCGCCATCGCCATGCGCACGATGCCCTGCACCCCGATCAACTTGAAGCGCTGCGCGAGCTTCGCCCAAAGGGCAACTGGCTCTGCCCGGTCGCCCTTCACGGTACGCAGCACCTCTTCGAGCAGCACAGCGATGGCAGGGGCGGCGGCCGGCAGGTAGCAAAACTGATAGGCGCGGCCAATGACCCCTTCCTCGGTTTCCAGGTCCACGAGCAGTAACGGCGCCTCGCGCACCGTTTGCGCGCTGGTGCCGAGCACGTACGTCATCGGCACCTTTACCGGGGTAGCCCGAATGCTTCGTATCGTGAGCGGCGGCGCGGCCATCGATCAAGAGCGTGAATGGTGAGTAGCGAGTGCGATGCGAGGCACGAGATGCGAGATACGAGATAAATCGCATCCCGTATCACGAATCACGATTCACGATTCACGACTCACGACTCACGCTTTTCTGCCTTGGGCGTGCAGGATCAGGATGTCGCGCACCGCGCGGTGGATGGGCGTCGGCACGCCGACGGCCGCGCCCAACTCGACCACGGAGCCCGAAAGCCACTCCACTTCGAGCGGATTGCCGCGCTCGAGATCGTGGTGCAGCGAGGCGGTCATTGTCCCCGGCAGCGTGTCGGTGAACGCGAGGCGTTCCTCGGCGTAGCCTTCCGGGAGCCGGACCCCGTGCGCTCTTCCCACGGCGGCCACCTCCCGCATCGCGTCGAGATAGAACGCGCGGGTCAGGGGGTTCTCGCGGATCGGCCCGATCGGCAGCCGCACGGTGGCGGTGACGGCGGCCATTCCCACCAGGAACACGAATTTCTCCCAGATCGAGCGGCGGATGTCCTCGCTCAGCTTGGCGTCGATGCCGGCCTTCAGGCAGTACTCGAGTAGCGCCTCGGCGCGCCTCGAGCGCCGGCCGTCGTACTCGCCGAACACCATTCTCTGCATGGTCCCGGTGTGCTGAATCACGCCGGGACGGGAGATCGTGGTGGCCATGTACGCGACGCCTCCCATCAACGCCTTCTCGCCGACGATGGGCCGCAAGATGTCGTCCTTACGAACGCCGTTCTGGAGCGACAGCACGCCGGTGTCCGGGCCGATGAGCGGCGCGATCGCGCGCGCCGCGGCCTCGGTATCCCAAAGCTTGACGGCAATGACGACGAGATCGACCGGCCCGATGGCGCCTGGATCATCCGTCACCCGCACTTTGGGCAGATGCAGATTGCCAAGCGGGCTTTCCAGCCTCAGCCCGTGCTCGCGCATGGCGGCAAGATGTGCCCCGCGGGCAACGAAAGACACGTCGCAGCCTGCTTGCGCGAGGCGGGCGCCGACCAGGCCGCCGACGCCGCCCGATCCCATGAATGCAATTTTCATCTTAAATTAGCCGCAGAGTCGCCAAGGCGCAGAGGTAAGAATAACAATAACAAACATTGAGTTTCTTGGCGGCTTCGCGTCTTTGCGGCCAATTGAGGGTTCCTTGGGCGGCCCTTTCGTCTTGGCGGCTAATTTCCATCTTCTCCGGCGAGCACTTCCGCGACGTGCAGAACCTTCGTTTTCAGGTCGCCGCGCCGGCGCAGCCGCCCTTCGATGTTGAGCATGCAGCCGAGATCGCCGAGCACCACGGCGTCCGCGCCGCACTCGGCAATGTTCGCGCACTTGCGCTCGGCAATGTGCGTTGAGATCTCGCCGAACTTCACGGCGAAGGCGCCGCCAAAGCCGCAACAGGTCTCGGCTTCGCTCATCTCCCTGAGCGTCAGTCCCGGCACCTTCGCCAGCAGCGCGCGCGGCTGCGACTTCACGCCCAGCTCGCGCAGGCCGGCACAGGAGTCATGATAAGTAATTGTTCCGATTGATTTTCCAGGCACGCTCTCGAGCTTCGCCACGTTCACCAGGAAATCGGTCAGCTCGTAGGTGCGCTCGCACAGCCTGCGTACCCGCTCGATCTCATCCGGAGCGTCGCGAAACAATTCCGGATAGTGGGTGCGGATCATGCCGGCGCACGAGCCGGATGGCGCCACGACGTAATCGCAGCCTTCGAACTCGTCCAGCAGTTTGCGCGCGAGCGCCCTGGCGGTTGCGCGGTCGCCCGAGTTGTAACCCGGCTGGCCGCAGCAGGTCTGCGTCTCCGGCACGGCGACTTCGCAGCCGGCGGCCTCGAGCAGCTTGATGGCCGCAAAGCCGATGCGCGGCCGCATCAGGTCAACGAGGCAGGTGACGAACAGTCCGACGCGCATATTATTGAAGTGAAGGACGGCGTGACAGGTGATGAGTGATGGGTGACGTCTGCGGGTCATTATCCCAGAAAACGCGCTGCGGACCCGTGCGCGCTCCAGGTGCTGCTGCGCGGCAACGACCGCGTCCACGCTCGTGCTAGGATGCATCATCCCTTGCGTGTATCGCGATCCGCATGATCACTCCAGCACACCCGCCCTCTCCGAACATCGTCTTGATCCTCGCCGACAACCTCGGCTGGGGCGAGCTCGGCTGCTACGGCGGCGGCGTGCTGCGCGGCGCGCCGACGCCGCGCATCGACAAGCTCGCCTCCGAAGGACTGCGGCTGCTCAATTTCAATATCGAGGTCGACTGCATATCAACGCGCTCGGCGTTGATGACGGGCCGCCATCCGATCCGGACCGGCGCGTTGCAGGTTGTTCCAGCGGGAATTCCCCACGGGATCATCCCGTGGGAGATCACGCTCGGGCAGTTGCTCTCGGCACAAGGCTATGCGACCGCGATCTTTGGCAAGTGGCACCTCGGGGACCGCGAGGGCCGTTATCCCCAGGACCGCGGCTTCGACGAGTGGTACGGCATCCCGCGCACCACCAACGAAAGCATGTTCACGAGCACGCCCGGCTTCGACCCGGACGTGGTGCCAATGCCCTACGTGATGGAAGGCAGAAAAGGCGAGCCCGCGAAAAACGTCGCGGTCTACGACCTCGACATGCGCCGGCGTATTGATTCCGATCTTGTCGCGCGCACGAATGATTTCATGCGCCGGCAGGTGAAAGCGAAGAATCCTTTCTTCGCCTACCTGCCGCTCACGCAGTTGCACTATCCCACCATCCCGCATCATGACTTCGCGGGGCGGACCGGGGCCGGCGATTTCGCGGATTCCATGGCGGAAATGGATCACCGTGTCGGCCAGATTCTGGATGAAATGGATTCATTAAAGATTACCAGCGACTCGCTGGTAATCTTTGCGAGCGACAACGGCCCCGAGTTCCGGCGCCCGTGGCGCGGCACCGCCGGTCCGTGGTCCGGCACGTATCATACGGCGACGGAAGGGGGACTCCGCGCGCCGTTCATGATCCGCTGGCCCGGCCAGATCCCCTCGGGCCGCGTGAGCAATGAGATCGTCCATGTAACGGACCTCTACACGACGCTCGCGCGGATCGCCGGAGCCTCAGTGCCGGCCGACCGCCCGATCGATGGCGTGGACCAGGTTGATTTCTTCCTGGGGAAGCAGGAGCGCTCCAGCCGTGAGGGCTTCGTGTTCTACATCAAGCAGGAATTGCGCGCGGCCAAGTGGCGCAACTGGAAGATGCACCTGGTCTGGGAAGCCGAGCCCAACGCGGGACCGAACCACCTCGAGTCGCCGTTGATCTTCAACCTGATCCAGGACCCCAAAGAGGAGACCGACGTCTCCGCCACTCATGGCAATTGGGTGCGCGGCCCCATACGCAGGATGATTCATGCGTTTCAGGAAAGCCTGAAGGCGCACCCGCCGATCCCGCCTGGCGCGCCGGACGACTACACGCCGGCCACGAAGCAATGAGCCTCGCGCCGCTCACTGCCGTATGCCGAGCGCGGTGACCAGCTTGTCGTAGAGTTCGTACTGCTCGCGCACGTACTTCTCGGTCTCGGCCGGCGAGCGGATCGCCACAACGCCGCCGATGCGGGCGTTGCCGGCCTGCCAGTCCGGATCCTTCGCGAGCTTGGCGAATACCTCGCTCCAGCGATTGACGATGGGTTTCGGCAATCCCCCCGGGCCCATCAACGCCGTCCAGCCGACGATTTTTTCCATGTCGGGATAGCCCGCCTCGCGCGCGCTCGGCACGTCGGGCAGGTCGGGGATCCGCACCGGCGTGACGAACAACACGCGCATCCTCCCCGACTTGGCCTGCGGGATCACCGTGGGCGCGTTGTTGCAGGCGAAATCCACCTGGCCGCCGAGCACCGCGGTGGTGACTTCTCCGCCGCTCTTGTAATGAATGCCGACCGCGTGGTCCTTGGTCAGCCCGGCGAGCGTCATCCAGTACTGCGCCGCCAGGTTCTGGCTGGTGGCGACGCCCGAGGTGGAGAAATTGAGCTTGCCCGGGCTCTTGCGTATCGTTCCGAGCAGGTCGGCGGCGGTCTTGTGCGCCGAGTCGCTCCTCACGAAGCAGACGTACGGATTCAACTCGATCATCGAGATCATCGTGAACTCGTTCCATTTGTACGGCAGCTTCGTGTCGAGCGCGGGAAGAATGGCGTGCGTGGCGATGCGCGCAACCAGCAGTGTATAGCCGTCGGGCGCGGCGTTTCTCACCAGCGTTGCCGCGATCGCGCCCGACGCGCCGACGCGGTTGACCGCGATGATCGGCGTGTTGTTGAGGTACTTCGAGGCGGCCTGCGCGACGTTGCGCCCGGACAGGTCCGAATCGCCGCCCGCCGCGAATGGAATCACGAACTGGATCGGCCGGGACGGATAGCTCTGCGCTGCGGCGTGCGTCGCGGCCAGCGCAAGCGCACCCGCCAGAATCACGAATCTCATGCTGTCTCCCCTCTCCGGTCAGAACTAAAGCGCGGTCGAATCTAACGCTTTCCGTTTCTCGTCACGAATCCCGCATCGCGGATCGCGCATCCCGCATCCCTCATTCCTCATCCCTCAGCGATAAAGTCCCTGCTTCTCCAGCCACGCCTGGATCACGCCGGCGACCTGGTCGTTGTTCTTGTCCATCATCATCATGTGGGAATTGCCCCGGATGCCGATCTTCGGCAGGTCGATGACGTCGTAGCGGCCGCCGGCGGCGCGCACCCGCTCGAGAAATTTGAGCTGATTCCCCCGGATGGTCGGCCAGCGCGAATCCTGCTCGATGTAATCGCCATACAAGGCCAGCATCGGGACGTTCTTCAGCCGGTCCACGAGCTTGGGATCGCCGAGGCCGGCCGGCTCCACCATCACCAGGGCTTTCACCTTGTCAGGGCGCGCCTGGGCGACCTTCTGGCCGAACTGCCCCGACTGCGAATGGATCAGGACCACGCACGGACACACCCTGTCGACCAGCTCGATATAGGCAGCGATGATCGCCGCGTCGGTCGTGGTCCAGCGCGGCACGCCCTGCTTGGTGAAATTGTCGTAACCCTCGGCCGGAAACTGGCTGCCGGGCATCAGCTTCATCCTGGCGGGGTCCTTGCTGTAGGAACCGGGACCGGCGCCGATGCGGAAGCGCTCGAAGGGATTCTCCTTGGTCAGGAATACCGGCTCGCCCTTGAACACATCGGGAGTCATGGCCCAGCCGGAGCGCCCGCGCTCGACTGCGTCGGAGTTGTAGACCGCCCAGCCCTTCTTGACGAAGTAATTGAGCCAGCCTTCCCGGCCATCGGGCGTGGTCTCGTAGGTCACGCCGCTGAGCCCGCCGCCGTGCCACATCAAGAGCGGCAGCGTCCCGCGCTGATTCTGCGGAATGAAATACTGCACGTACATCTGCTCGACCTGGTAGACGCCGTTGGGGTCCACCTTGGCCGGCACGCCGCCGGGCGTGAACACGACCTCCTTCACCGGCTTGCCCGAGATCACGACCTCGCGGCCGCCGACGTGAAACGAGCCCATTTCCTTCAATGCGATCGGCGCCTGCGCGCAAGCCGCCAGCGCGCCGACCGCGAACAACGCGGAAAACAGTTTGCATCGAGACATCGAAAACTCCTCCCTTCGTCGTTCAGAGACGTGACTTGATAAAACGTGACATGAACCTTCGTGACATGAAGAAGCGTGACATGATAGTGCGTGCCGGCCGCTGTCACCAGTCACGCTGTATCACGTCACGAGCCATCACGTCAGGCGGTATCAGTCACGCCTTTCAGGTTAAGCCTGCCAAGGGCGCAGGAATTCCATCCGGTCCATCGAGCGCACCGTGAACTGCCGCACCGTCCTCTTGTGCAGCACGTGCAGGACGACGGGCGCCCCGGCATCCCCGCTCGACCAGAGCCTTTGATAAAACTCGCTCTGCCGCCCGACCGCCTCGCCCCCCACCCCCAGGATGATATCGCCGCGGGCGAGGCCCGCCTGCGCCGCGGGCGACTCGGGCAGCACCCGCGTCACCACCACGTGTCCCTGGATCTCCTCGGAATAGACGCCGAGCCAGGGCCGCGCCGGCTCGCGGCTGCGGCCGGTCGAAAGGAGGTCATCGAGCCTCGGTTTCAGCAAATCGACGGGAACGAACATGTTGCCGGGGAAGGCGGCCCCGATCTCGAGCGCATCGCTCACCCAGAGCGACCCGATGCCGACCAGCTTGCCGTCGGCGTCGAGCAGGCCCGCGCCGCTGTGCTCGAAACGCGGCGGCGCGGTGAAGATCCCGCCCTCGATCATGTACTCCCACCAGCCGGTAAAGCGGCGCCGCGACACCACGCAAGCGCGCGAGGCGCCTCCGGCGGCGCCGTGGGCGGCAACGAGCATGGTGGCCAGCTCGCGCACACCGGCGGAACTGCCCAGCTCGAGCGGCCGGCAATCGATCCCGGCGCGCAGCACCCCGAAACCCGTGGCGTGGTCGTAACCGATCACGCTCGCCGGGTACACGCGCCCGTCGCCGGCCACGATCAGGATGGAGCCCGCCTCGAGAATGAGGTAGCCGATGGTGAGAATCAGGCCCTTCTCGCCGAACACCACCCCCGTGCCTTCGCGCTCGGCGCCCAGGTTTTCGGCGGTGCGCGCATTCGCCACCGCCTTGATGGAGAGCTTCACCACCGCGTCCTGCGGAATGTCGTCGTCGCGCAGCTCGGGGACGGCGAGGTGCGCGGCGCGCCAGGCTGAGAGGGCAGCAGTGAAAAATGAGACGGTCACGGTTGGTGTGCGCCCAATGACGCCTTCAGCAATGCCGCGCGTGGCCATGCACGGCGCCGGCCGGCGGCAACAGCCCGCGTGTTGAACGGCAACAACCTTGTCCGTTCGAACACGCACGGCCTCCGAATCGCCGACGGCAAGCATTATGCGACACCTTGTCGGCCGCATGCGCGCCTGCACGGTCGCATCCCCAATAAACTGGGGCCCCTGCTCCGCGCTCCGGCGCGCGCCAATCCGGCGCTCTGCGTCCGGATTTAACTAATGTTATCGGGGCACATGCCGCGCGGCAACGGGTGCCGGGGACGAAAGGGGTATTGCCTAGGAGTTTGTCGGACTTAGCCCCGACAAACTCCTAATGCAAAACCGGCCCTGGGAGAATTACAGAAGAGGATGACCGATATGCGAATTCACCCGCGCTTTTCCTCAAATTCGACCGCTTCGGCCGGGTTTATTATGAATTGTCAGCCGGTTTTGCTGTTAGCAGCCTGTACGGACTGTTAAGTCCGACAGGCTGCTAGAGGCTGTTTCAGAATGGCCCGAACCGCCCCTGACGGCGAGGAAAACGAGGGGGAGCATGAGGGGAATATCCCCTCATGTCTGTTACTGGCTCTAAGAGGCCGTATCAAAATGAACGATACGGCCCCTGATGTAGAGGAGCATGAGGGGAGTATCCCCTCATTTTGTTAGGTAATCTTAGGCGGTCGCCCGGTAACGGACGCCGATGATCTCGATTTCGGCTTCGCCGGCGGGGGTGGCGAGGATCACTATGTCGCCGGAGCGCCTCTTCAACAGCGCCCGGGCGATGGGCGAGAGCCAGCTCACCTGGCCGCGCTTGGTGTCCACTTCATCCACGCCCACGATGGTAACGGTGCGCTCGTCTTTCCCGCCCCGCACATAGGCGTAGGTGACGGTCGCGCCGAAATAGATCTGGTCGGATTCACCGCGCTTCGCCGGGTCCACCACCTCGGCGCTGTCGAGGCGCTTGTTGAGATAGTGGATGCGGTGGTCGATCTCGCGCAGCCGCTTCTTGCCGTAGATGTAGTCGCCGTTCTCGGAGCGGTCGCCGTTGGAGGCCGCCCACGAGATGGTCTTGACCAGGTCGGGACGCTCGCTGTCGAGGAGCTTCGTGAGCTCGGCCTTGAGCCGGGCATAACCCAGCGGCGTCATGTAATTTTTGACTTCCTGCGACGCGTGTTCCGCTGCCGCAACGCTGCGGCCGTTGCCGTTCCGGCCATTGCCGTTCCGGCCGCTGCCGTTACCGTTTCGGCTGTGACCATTGCGACCATTGCCATTGCGACTGCGTGACAGTAGTGCTGCCTTTGCCATGATGAGTACCATGCAAAACAAGCAGGGGAACCTCATATTATAGCAAAAACAATGTATTACTGGCGATAGCTGTGGTAGGGCTCTAGATAGGGCCCGGAAATCGGTGTTTTAGGTTGTCGCTGCCGATTTCAGCATATAAAATCGATCGCCAAAGTCCAAACAAGCCCTTGCCGTGGCACAGAAAGCCGCCAAGTCCTCGATCCAGGTCATCGAACGTATGATGAGCCTGCTGGGCGCCCTTGCCCGGCACGCCACGCCGGTCAACCTGAAGCAGTTGGCGACAGAAACCCGCCTGCACCCGTCCACCACGCACCGCATCCTCTCGGTCATGGTGGACAACCGCCTGGTGGACCGCATCGAGCCCGGCACCTACCGCCTCGGCATCCGTCTGCTGGAGCTGGGCAGCCTGGTCAAATCGCGCATCAGCGTCCGCCAGGAGGCCCTGCCCCACATGCAACAGCTGCACCAGGAGCTGGGCGAGACCGTCAATCTGTCGGTGCGCCACGACGACGAGGTCATTTATATCGAGCGCACTTCGGGCAACAGCTCGATGATGCGGGTGGTGCAGATCATCGGCGCGCGCGCGCCGCTGCACATTACCGCGGTGGGGAAGCTGTTCCTCGCCGAGGACGGCCCGGACAAATGCACCGAGTACGCGCAGCGCACCGGGTTGCCGAGATACACCGACAACACCCTGACCGACCCGGACAGCTTCGCCAGGGAGCTCGAAAAGATCCGCCGCCAGGGCTACGCCCTCGATAACGAGGAAGCCGAGAAAGGCGTCTCCTGCATCGGCGCCGGCATCTTCAACGACGAAGGCCGTATTGTCGCCGGCCTCTCGGTATCCGCTCCCTCCGACCGTCTCGACAAGAGCTGGTCCGCCCAGGTCCGGCGGACCGCCGAGAAGATCTCGCAGGCCATAGGCCACCAACGGCAGGGATGAGGGCGGAGGGCGGAGGGATGAGGGATGAAGGGTAAAGTCGAAACCCCGTCCGCTCACCCCTCATCCCTCACCCCTCACTCCTCGTCCCTCACCCCTCACCCCTCACCCCTCATCCCTCATCCCTCATCCCTCATCCCTCATCCCTCTTGCTAGACCAGCCCCTCGTTTTCCTCGATCTCGAGACCACCGGCGCCAACGCGGTCCACGACCGCATTACCGAAGTCGGCCTGATCGAGGTCGGACCGGGCGACCGCGTCACCGAGTGGTCCACGCTGGTGAACCCCGGCGTCAGGATCCCTCCCACGATCCAGTCCATCACGGGCATCACCGACGAGATGGTGGCGCTCGCCCCTGCCTTCTCCGAGCTCGCCCGGCCGCTGCAGGCGCGGCTGGAAGGCAAGCTCCTCGTCGCGCACAACGCCCGCTTCGACTACGGATTCCTCCGCAACGAATTCCGGCGCGCCGGCCACCGTTACGCCAGCCGGGTGCTGTGCACCGTCAAGCTCTCGCGCAAGCTCTACCCGCACGAGGCGCGCCACAACCTGGATGCGCTGATGGCGCGCCATGGCGTCGCGTGCGAGGCCCGCCATCGCGCATTGGGCGACGCGCGCGCGATCTGGCTGCTCATGCAGCAATGGCAGCGCGAGCTAGACCCGGAACGGATCGCCACCGCAGTTGAGAGCCTGGTGAAGGCGCCCGCCGTGCCCGCCGGTCTGTCCGAAGGCGCGCTGGACGACATCCCCGAGGCGCCGGGCGTCTATCTCTTCCACGGCGAGAACAACGTCGTGCTGTATGTGGGCAAGAGCATCAACCTGCGCTCCCGCGTGATGGCGCATTTCACCGGGGACCATCGCGACTCCAGGGACATGAAGATCGCGCAGCAGGTACAGCGCGTGGACTGGATCGAGACCCCTGGCGAGCTGAGCGCGCTGATCGAGGAGGCGCGCCTGGTGAAAAACCTCGCTCCGGTCTACAACCGGCGGCTGCGCCGCGCGACCGAGCTGTGCGCCTGGCGCTGGCGGGTGGAAGCGCTGGATTCCGCCCCGCGGCTGGTAACGGCGCGCGAGCTCGAACAGGCAGGATTCGACGATCTGCACGGGCTGTTCCGCTCGCGGGCCGCGGCGCTCGAAGCCCTGCGCGAGATCGCGGCAGCGCACCAGCTGTGCCCTATAGTGCTTGGCCTCGAAAAAGGCGCGGGACCCTGCTTCGCCCACCAGCTCAAGCGCTGCCGCGGCGCCTGCGTGGGCAAGGAGACCCGCGCCGCGCACGGGCTGCGCCTCGCCGCGTCGCTCGCGCAGCTCAGAATGCGGCCGTGGCCGTTCAAGGGGCGCATCGGGGTGCGGGAAAACCGCGCCGGCGCGCTGATCGTCCTCGATCGCTGGTGCTACCTTGGCACCGTCAACTCGGAAACGGAGCTCGTGGAGCTTGCGGAACAACGCCCGCAACCCGTGTTCGACCTCGATACTTACAAGATACTCGCGCGCTTCTTTGCGAGTTCGCGCCGGGATTATCAGGTCGTCGAGCTTGCGGCTTGATGAGGCGTGACTGGTGACTGGTGACTGGTGACTGGTGACTGGTGACTCGTCTCCCGCCACCCTGGGCGGGTAGAATACTTGCAAGAAAAACTCCTGGAGGAGGCTGTGCCATGAATGTCATTCGCTGCTTATCGGCGATTGCTTGCGCACTGCTGTTTCCTGCCTTTGCATCCGCGCAGGCGTATCCCGCCAAGCCGCTGCGCATGATCATCCCGTTCCCGCCCGGCGGCCCGACCGACCTCATGGGCCGCATGGCCGCCGACCGCCTGTCCAAAGGCCTGGGCGTGCAGGTGATCCCCGACAATCGCGGCGGCGCCGGCGGCAACATCGGCTTCGAGCTGTGCGCCAAGTCGCCGCCCGACGGCTATACCGTGTGCATGATGACCGTGGCGCAGAGCATCTCGCCCGGCATCTACCGCAAGCTCGGCTACGACCTCTCAAAGGATTTCAGCTACATCACGCTGATGGCATCGCTGCCCAGCATGCTCACCGTGCATCCGAATCTCCCGGTCAAGAACGTGAAGGACCTGGTCGCGCTCGCCAAGCGCCAGCCGGGGCAGCTCATCTACGCCTCCACGGGCAATGGAACCAGCCCTCACATGCTGATGGAAATGTTCAAGTGGATGGCGGGGGTCAACATGATCCACGTGCCGTACAAGGGCCAGGCGCAGTCGGTGATCGACCAGATCTCGGGCCAGGTCCAGCTCGCCTTCAACACCGCGGTCACCGTGCTGCCGCACGTCAAGCTAAACAAGCTGAAGCCGGTCGCGATCTCGACCAGGGAGCGGTTTCCGCCGATGCCCGATCTGCAAACGGTCGAGGAAGGCGGCGTGAAAGGCTACGACGGCAGCTCGTGGCAGGGCGTGGTGATGCCGGCCGGCACGCCGCGTGAGATCGTCGCCAGGGTCTACCAGGAGTTGGCCGCGATGCTGAAGGCGCCGGAGACGCGCGAGAGGTTCCTCGCGCAGGGCGCGCTGGCATCGGGCATGCCGCCGGAAGAATTCGCGGCCTTCGTCAAGCGCGAAACCGAGAAGTGGGCCAAGGTCGCGAAAGCCGCCAACGTCAAAGTCGACTGATTCTTATCCGTGACTCACGACTGGCGACTCGTGACTTAGGCCAGGTCAAACCCTGCTCTCATGAAGCCCGGCAAGCAAGAGCTTGAAGCGCGCATAGACCTCGCCGCGGCGCTGCGCTGGGCCAACCGGCTCGGCCTGGGCGAGGGAATCTGCAATCACTTCAGCCTGGAGATTCCGGGACGCCCCGGCCATTTCCTGATCAACCCCCAAGGACTGCACTGGTCGGAAGTCACGCCGGGCGACCTCGTGGTGCTGGACGCCGGCGGCCGGGTCGTCGAAGGCAGGCACGGCGTGGAGCCGACCGCGTTCTTCATCCACGGCGCCATGCATCGCTCGAAGCCGTCGGCCAAGTGCGTGATGCACACCCACATGCCGTATGCCACCACGCTCACCGTGGTGCACGGCGGCCGCCTGGAATGGGCGAGCCAGAATTCGCTCAAGTTCCACGAGCGCGTCGCCTACGACGACAACTACAACGGGCTCGCGTTGGACGATGCCGAGGGCAACCGCATGTGCGCCATGGGAAAAGAGGCCGACGTGCTGTTCCTCGCCAACCACGGCGTGATCGTGTGCGGGCCGACGGTCGCGGCCGCCTTCGACGACCTCTACTACCTGGAGCGCGCGTGCATGCTGCAGGTGATGGCGATGGGAACCGGCAAGCCGCTGCGCATCGTGCCCGAACGGATTGCCGGATTGACCGCCGAGCAGATGGCGCAGGACGGCGAGCAGACCGAGCTGCACTTCGCTGCGATCAAGCGCATGCTCGACCGCGACGAGTCGGGGTGGTCGCGCTGCGACTAGGGATACGGGATGCGGGATGCGGGATACGGGATACGGGATGCGGGATGCGGGATGCGGGGTTTGACTGTCACCCGTCACCCGTCACCGATTGACTGGGCGCAGCCCGGTCAATGCACGACGAGCGGCTGGTTGAGCAGGATGTCGAAGCTGCCGAGAAAATCGTCCACGCGCTCGAACGAGGCATCCTCCGCCACGGCAGCCTGAAGCGACTGCTTGAAACGGTCCGCGACACCCCCCTGGAAGAACGTCCCGCGCTGGCTGCACTTGTCCACCAGCTCGTAGCCGTGTTGCCCGGGGTATTCCACCACGTAGTAGTTGTCGCTCGCGTAAATGATGTTCATGCGCTTCTCCAGTCCGATGCCCTCATTTCCCTTAACGCGCCAGCGCCTGTGGGTGCTGACAGACTGACAGAAAGGGGGCCGGCGTCCCGTGACGCAATTCACGGAAGCTGCCGCTTAAAGTGAATATGGGGATTAACGGAGCGGATTCAAGGCTGGAACATAGATGACCGGACTGCTGTGAGGGTTTTCCCTTGCCCCGTCACCCATCACCGGGTTTGAGCACGGCGCAGCTGGCTGATTGCGATGCCCGAAAGGATCATGAGCAGCCCGGTGTAGGCATTGGCGCCGGGCTCCTCGCCCAGGAGCACCACGCCGAGGAGCAGGGCAACGACCGGGATGCAGTAATTCGTCAGAGACATGAAGGTGGGGCCCGCCGAGCCGATGAGCTTGAGATAGACGAAGGTCGCCAGCGCGGTGGGGCCGATCCCGATCCAGATCACGGTATAGACCGAAGTCCGGCTGGGCGAAAGGTTCCATGGCTCATCCACGACAAGCGCGACCGGCAGGCTGATCAACGCCGCGATGACAATGATGGCGGCGGAGGCCACCATCACGTTGCCTTTCAGCATCAGGCGCACGAGCACGCTCTGGGTCGCGTAGCAGAGCGCGCCTGCCAGCACGAACAACTGGGCCA
>CAYYZZ010000015.1:0-23000 GCA_964476235.1 uncultured Streptomycetaceae bacterium
GCATGATCGAGATCAGCAAGCGGGAGACGTTTTACCAGCAGGAGTACTGCGGCTGCGTCTACTCGCTGCGCGACACCAATCGCTACCGCCGCAGGGTGGGGCGCGAGCCTATCAAGATTGGCGTTAAGTACTACGGCCGGGAAGAGTAGGCGCGGCTTCTAAGGAAGCTCAATCACCTCGCTAAGCGCGAAGTTTGACTTCGCCGTGAGGCATGATCTCATTAGGGAGTAGCGATAGTGGCGGCCGTCGAAGGCTTAGATCGCTGGTCCGAAACAGGCGCTCGCATTCTTTCTGAAAGCAACGACGTTATTGCGCAGAGCTACTTTGATTCATGGGTAGAAGGCGTTGCCGCATGGATCTCTGCCGTCGCTTCCGACTCTGGTCTTCAAGCGGACTGGTTTTCTATCGAGCCGATTCTTGTGTATGGGGCGCCAATCGAGAAGACTCACGCTCGAGTCCGGCGCCGGCTCGAATGGCTAAAGCGTCTACCGACTGAAATACAACACAAGAACATGATGGCTGGTATATCCGGGCGGACGTCTGTCTTGGCGGCAGGATCTTCAACTCCGAATGTCAGGGCCGCGGCAGTCTATGTCGACCCTGCTCGATTGACAGAATTGCGCCATGCAACCGGGACGAGCTACAGCACAGCAAGGTTGGTTCGTCTTTGCGAGGAGCTGAATGCCTGTATGTCGACCCAATCGTACTTGGCGGCAATCATGGTACTGCGCGCCATCAAGGATCATGTGCCGCCAATCTTCGGCTGTAAGAGCTTCAGTGAAGTTGTGGCACAGACTAATGGCCGATCATTCAACGCACAGTTAAGGCGACTAGAGACGCAGGCAACGGACGTTGCCGACAGATTTCTTCACGATCAAATAGGACCTGCGGCGGCTCTCCCTGTCGGGACACAAGTCGACTTCCGATCTGAGCTGGACGCGCTTCTAGGGGAAGTCGTCGCGCGACTCAAGTCACAACCTTAGGAAACAAATGGGGTCAGAGTAAGATTTTGATGGAAACAAATGGGGTCAGAGTAAGATTTTGATAGGGCAATAAAGTTACTCTGACCCCGGTTCCACGAGAAGTAGAGTATCGTCATCCACTCAATCATCCAACGAAAGGGAGGAGTCCATGAAAAAGCTCGTCAAAGTAACGCTTGCTTTGCTGTTCGTCGCGGGCCCGGCGGTAGTGATGGCCCAGGGGGTAGTCAACAGACCGCAATTGTCGGCCGCGCTCGCGAACGAGTTGGTGGGTGACACGGTCGCCATCTGCGCGAGTCGGGGCTACAAGGTGTGGGCTGTCGTCGTGAACCTCGACGGCGTGCGCATTGCCTTGCTGCGCGGCGACGGGGCGCCGATCCACTCGCAGGACAACGGCTATTACAAGGCCTACTCGGCGGCCTCGATTACGCTGGGGCGGAACGAAGGCAGCACGAAAGAAGTGGCCGACCGGATGGCCAAGGCCGCGCCGTCGACGGTACCGTTTACGCAGTTGCCCAATGTCACGTATGGACAGGGCGGCGTGACGATCAAGGCCGGTGGGCAGGCAATCGCCGCGATCGGCGTGAGTGGCGCCCCGGGCGGCGGCCTCGACGAAGCGTGTGCTCGCGAAGCCATCGCCAAGATCCAGGACCGGATGAAATAAGGCTGGGAGAGCGGGAGATCGGGAGGGCGGGAGATTGAATCCGCGCGGTGCGCGGAGTCTCAGTCATCACCCGTCGCCCGTCTCCCGTCACTCTTCACTCCACGTTGAAAGGATTGTCCTCATGAAACGCCTAGTTGCGGTTATCGTCGCCTGCACCGCAGGCGCGGCGTGGGCGCAAGCTCCTGCCTATCCCTCCAAGTCCATCCGCATGGTCATTGCGCTGGCCCCGGGCGGGGGCGTCGATACGACGGGCCGCTTCATCGGCAATAAGTTGAGCCAGATGTGGGGCCAGTCCGTGGTGGCCGAAAATCGTCCCGGCGCGGGCGGGTCGATCGCCTCCGACATCGTGGCGCACGCGCCACCCGACGGCTACACGCTCCTCGTGAACTCGTCGGGCGTCACCATTACGCCGAGCCTCATGAAGCTGGGCTACGACCCGCTCAAGGAATTGCTGCCCGTGACGATGGCGTTCATTTCACCCGGCGTCATGGTGGTGCATCCCTCGATACCCGTGAAGAACGTGAAGGAGCTGATCGCTTTCGCCAAGGCGAGGCCGGGCGAATTGCTCCACTCGTCCTCGGGCCAGGGCTCGGCGCAGCATCTGAGCATGGCACTTTTTTGCCAGATGACGGGACTCACGATGACACACGTGCCCTACAAGGGCACCGCGCCCAGCATCACCGACCTCGTGGCCGGCCGCATCGCCCTCACCGTGGCGAGCGTGATTTCGACCCGGCCGTTTTTTACCACTGGCAAGCTTCGTGCATTGGCTACCGTGGGCACCAAGCGCACTCCGGCTTTGCCGGAATACCCGACCGTAGCCGAGTCCGGCGTGCCGGGTTTCGGTGTTGATCAGTGGTACGCGCTGTTCCTGCCGGGCGGCACGAGCAAGGACATCGCCAACAAGATCCAGGAAGCCGTCGCGCGCATCGTGCTCGAGCCGGAGACTCGCAAGCTGCTGCTCGGCCAAGGGCTGGACGCGGTCGGGAGCACGCCGGAGGAGTTCGGCGCGATATATGCCGGCGAGATTGCCCGATGGGCAAAGGTCGTGCAGTCGATCGGGCTGAAGCTGAACTAGGCAACCGCTTTTAAGCCACTTCCTCCTTGAGTCTATAAGGGGTCAGAGTCGAAATATCTTTTCGTCTTAGTCCAGAAATTATTTCGGCCCCGACCCCTTTTCCTCCATTTGCTTGGAATTCAAACTGGGAGCATCACTTATCGCGTTTCATCAAGAATATTGGAGGAGCCTATGTTTTCGAGACTGATCTATGCGCTGGTTGCGTCCGTCGTGGTTCTGTTGCCGGGTACCGTGCTGGCGCAGGGGTATCCCACCAAGCCGATTCGCATGATCGTTCCGTTTTCGCCAGGGGGCACCAACGACATCCTGGCGCGTATGGTGGCGACGCATCTGACGGACACGCTGGGCCAGACCATGATCGTGGACAATCGTCCTGGCTTCCAGGGGATTATCGGCACGGACCTCGCTGCAAAAGCGGCGCCCGACGGTTACACCCTGGCGATGATATCGGCGGCTTACACGATGAACCCCGCAACGCTGAAGATGCCCTACGATTCACTCCAGGCGCTGGAGTTTGTCGCCAAGATCGGGGAGAGCTTTCTGGTGTTGAGCGTCGGCCCGTTGCTGCCGGTCAACTCGGTCAAGGATCTGGTGGCCGCAGCGGGACGCAGGCCCGGCGAGATCGTGATCGCGAGTTCGGGGGGCTTCATGCACTTCGCCTCGGCGCTTTTCCAGAGTCTCTCGAAACAGAAATTCAACATCGTTCTCTACAAGGGCGGATTCCCCGCCATGATGGACGTCATCGGGGGGCAGGCGCACGCACACCTTGCCGTGAGCGTGCCTGCGATTCCGCACCTGCGCGCGGGCCGGCTCAAGGGCCTTGCGGTCGGCACCCTGAAGCGCGCCGACCTGCTGCCTGATCTTCCGACGCTCGATGAAGAGGGTATCAAGGGCTACGATGCGGCGAACTGGTATGCCGTCGCGGCTCCGACCGGCACGCCGCGGGCAATCGTGATAAAGCTGCACCGCGAGATCAGCCGGTACTTCACATCGCCCGAGATGCGGAAAACGATGACCGCCATGGGTGCCGTGATCGACATCAAGACGCCCGACGAGATGCGCAAGATCATCCCGGCCGAGATCGCCAAGTGGACCCAGGTCGCCATCGACGCGGGTATGCCGCGGGCCGTTAAGTAGGTAAGTTAAAGAGAAAATGGGGTCAGAGTAAGATTTTCTTAGGCTGAAAAAGTTACTCTGACCCCATAATAAGGCGACTTGCGGAGAGAGGAGAACCGCCATGCCGTTCTACGAAAGAGGACCCGTCCGCATCCATTATCAAGAGGCCGGTTCCGGCTTCCCCCTGATGCTCATCCCTGGCGGCGGGCTCAATTCGTCGCTCTCAGCCTGGCAGACGGCGCCGTTCAAGCCGATGGAAAGGTACAAGGACGACTTCCGCTGTATCTGCGCTGACCTGCGCAACGCCAACCCCGGCCAGTCCAGCGGCCCGCTGGAGATCGACCGCCCCTGGGACGCCTACACCGACGACCAGCTCGGGTTGATGGACCACCTCGACATCCGGGAATTCCTGGTCATGGGCTTCTGCATCGGCGGGCCGATGATCCACAACCTTATTCGGCGGGATCCGGAGCGCGTCGTCGCGGCCGCGATGATGCAGCCCAGCGGTTTCAGGCCTGAGCTCCCGGACCACTTCTACCAGAACAACATGAAAGGCTGGGGGCCGGCGCTTTGCGCGAAACGCCCCGACATCACGATGGACAGGGTCCATGACTTTCTCACCAGCATGTACACCAACCGCGCCGACTTCGTTTTCACCGTGACGCGCGATTTCGTGCGCTCCATCCAGACGCCGTTGCTGATAGCGCCTGAGGACGTGCCCTCGCACCCGTACAAGGTCGCGATGGAGGTAGCCAGCCTCGCCCCGAACGCCGAGGTGACCATCTATCCCTGGAAAGATTCGCAGGAGCACATCGACGAGGTCGTAGCGCACGCGCGGCGCTTCCTCAAGACGCACGAACCCATCAGAGTCTAGGAATTTCGTGTAATAAAAGTCGAACCTTAGGGGACAGACCACTAAGGGGTGAAGATGCCTGATTCTTTTCGACATTGTTCTTGGTTGTCTGTCCCCTAAAACGCTAAAACGAACGAAATTTGAGCCATCCTTTCGACTTTCGACTTTCGACTTTCGCCTTGAAATGAGCGTATGAGTGAAACGAATAGCGAATTTCGTGTGATGACCTCCGGCGCCTTTACCGCGGCGCATCTTGCGTTGATCCCGCAACTGGAGCGCCTGACAAAGACCAAGGTCGTTACCGCCTCGACCTCCATCGGCACCGGCGAAACGTCCATCCCGAACCGGCTCAAGCGCGGCGAAGTCGTGGACATCGTCATCGTTGCGGAGTCCGCGCTCCGTCAATTAATCGCGGATGGCCTGGTATTGGCCGAAGGCCATGTGATTCTTGCCCGGTCAGGCATCGCCATGGCGGTGCGCGAAGGCGCTCCCAAACCGGACATCAGTTCGGTCGATGCGTTGAGACGCACGCTGCTGCAAGTAAAATCCATCGGGTATTCGGCGAGCGTAAGCGGCGAATACCTCACCACCGAACTGGTTCAGCGCCTCGGGATCGCCGATCAAGTGCTCGGCAAATGCCGCTTCGTCGGCGGTGGGGAACGCGTAGGCGCCGTGGTTGCGCGCGGCGAATTGGAAATCGGCTTCCAGCAACTCAGCGAGTTACTGCCCGTGCAGGGGATCGCGCACATCACGCCCCTGCCGCCGGTAGTGCAGAAAGTCTCGTCGTTTGCGGCTGGCGTTGCTGCGAGTTCACCGGATAAAGCCCTTGCTCGCTTGGCTATCGAATTCCTGGCCTCACCGGAAGCAGCCAAAGCGATTACGAACAGCGGCTTGGAACCCATAGTCAATCGATAACCTGTACCCCATTTATTGCGCGTACTTGCATGAAGACACTGGCACTGCTATTCGCGTTGCTCGCAGTGACAGCCCACGCCCAGACCACTTCGACAGGCTCAGGACAAACTTACCCGAGCCGGCCGATAAGGGTCGTGGTGCCGTTCCCAGCGGGCGGAGGCTCGGACCTCCTGGGGCGGATCGTCGCCCAGACGCTGACGGACGGCTTCAAGCAGCAGGCGGTCGTGGAGAATCGCGGCGGCGCCGGCGGCAGGGTCGGCACCGAGCTGGTGGCGAAGGCCGCCGCGGACGGGTACACGTTGCTGTTGACGGGGAGTGGCGCGATGATCATCGCGCCGGCGCTGTACGGGAAGCTTTCTTATGATGTCCAAAAGGATTTCAACCCGGTTACCCTGGTTGCGTCGAGCTCGTTTGTGCTGGTGATGCATCCTGCCGTGCCGGTGAAGACGCTCAAGCAGTTGATCGCCCTGTCCCGGTCGAAACCGGGCGTCTTGAACTATGCCTCGTCGGGACTCGGTGGACCGGGGCATCTTTCCGGGGAGTTGTTCCGGTCCATGGCCAGGGTCAAGATTGCGCATGTTTCCTACAAAGGGACGGCGCCGGCCTTGCTGTCGGTCATGACCGGCGAGACCGACCTCATGTTCAGCAACCTCCTGCCCGCGGTGGCGCCGCTCCAGTCGGGGCGGCTCCGCGCTATTGCGGTCACGAGCGCCCACCGCTGCCCGATCTTTCCGGACGTGCCGACCGTCGCGGAATCTGGCTTGCCCGGGTTCGAGACCGTTACGCATTACGGGGTGCTGGCGCCGGCCGGTACGCGGCGGGAAATCGTGGAAGCGCTTAATTCGACGCTGGTCAAGGGTCTTCACGCCGGCGATACGCGCAAGCGGCTGGAGGCGGATGGCTCGGAGCTGCGCACCAGTACGCCGGAAGAGTTCGTGCGGCTTATCAGGACCGAGACGGTCAAATGGTCTACGGTGATCAAGGCTGCGGGAATCAAGCCGGAGTGAACCTTAGGGGACAGACCGCTAAGGACTGATAGAAATAAATGGGGCCGGGTTCACATTTCAATCTGAACCCGGCCCCATTTATTCGAAGCCGTCAGACCGGTCGGACCAGCGCAACGCATCGATTCGGGGAAGTAAGAACGTCGCAAAAATGGGGTCAGACTGAGCTGACCCTAGTTGTACGGACACTTCAATAGGTGACAATAATGAAGGAGGTGTCCAGTGGGAGGCAAGCAGGGAAACAAGGTCAATCCGGAGCGGGTGCGTCGACGACAGAAACAAAGGGTTAGTTGGAGTTAGGATTGTTTGTGATAGCTCAGTATTTCCTATCGTTGGAGGAACCGATGACAGATGCGAAGGCCGAGGCTCCGGGTTGCCTGACCGGCGTCCGGGTACTGGACCTGACGCAGTTCGAGGCGGGCACCTCCTGTACCCAGGTTCTGGCATGGCTCGGTGCCGATGTGGTGAAGGTGGAGAATCCGGTCGGCGGCGATCCCGGGCGCCGGACAGGTGACACGAAACCGCACCGGGATGATCCCTATTTCCTGAATTACAACTCCAATAAGCGCTCGATCACCATGAACTTGAAATCCCCGCGTGGTCTGGAGATCATCAAGGACCTGGCGCGCAAAGCCGATGTCTTTATGGAAAATTTCGCGCCCGGGGCCATCGAGCGCCTGGGCCTGGGCTACGACGTCCTGAGCAAGCTGAATCCGGGCATCATCTATGGGCAGGTGAAGGGCTTTGGCGAGGGCAGTCCGTACGAGAAAAACCTGGCCTTCGACATGATCGCCCAGGCCTGCGGGGGACTCATGAGCGTTACCGGTCAGGCTGACGGTCCGCCCGTCAAGCCGGGAACGACGCTGGGCGATACGGGGACCGGGATGCTGATGCTGATCAGCATTCTGGCGTCCCTCTACAAGCGCAAAGAGACTGGCCAGGGTGTGCGGCTGGGTGTGGCCATGCAAGATGCGATGCTGCACTACATCCGTAATTCGTTCGGTGTCACCTCGAAGACCGGAAAGCCGGCGGCGCGCGCCGGAGCGAAACCCGTCGGGGGCAACAATCCCCCCTGCAACATCTATCCCTGCGCGCCGGGCGGACCGAATGACTACGTTTACGTCTATACCAGTCGTGCCAATCCGCAGCATTGGCCAAAACTCCTCGAAGCGATCGGGCGCAAGGACTTGATCGGCGATCCGCGCTACGAGACCCGGGAGGCACGACTGGAAAATGAGGCGGAAGTCGACGCAATCATCGCCGAGTGGACGCGCAAGCACGACAAGGACGAGGCGATGCGCGTGATCGGTGCCGCCGTTCCCGCAGGTGCCGTCCGGGATACCCTGGAACTGATGAACGATCCCGATATGGAGAAACGCGGCATCATACAGACCATACAGCATCCAACCAACGGACCGTTCAAGATGGCGGGCTGGCCGGTGCGCTTCAACGGCAAGCCGCCCGTGGTGAAACCTGCCCCATTGCTCGGCCAGCACAGCGCCGAGGTGCTCAAGGACTGGCTCGGCATGAGCGAGGAGCAGTTGGCGGCACTGCGCACGGAAAAAGTCATTTAGAGCTCGTATCAGCCCGGCAGAGCCGACGGCTGGCTACGCACATAACTGTAATTTAGGAGGAACGACGATGGCGGACCTGACAGGCTCTGAAATCCTGGGGCGATCCCTGAAGAACGAGGGCACGAAGGATCTTTTCTTCATCATGGGCGGGCCGATGATGCTCGCCGAACAATCCTGCGTTAAGGAGGGCATACGCGCGATCGACGTGCGCCACGAGCAGGCGGCCGCGCTGATGGCGCAGGCCTATAGCCGGCTGCTCCAGAAGCCGGGTGTATGCATGGCGGCGAGCGGCCCCGGCGTCATCAACCTGACGACCGGCGTCGCCAACGCCCTGATCGATTGCTGCCCGGTCGTGGCAATCGGCGGCTCGAGCGCCATCCGCCAGTTCGGTCGGCAGACGTTCCAGGAGATCGACCAGCTCGCGATCATGAAAGGCGTCACGAAGTGGGCCGACCGCGTCGTCAGCCTGAAGCGGATACCCGAAATGGTGAATACCGCCTTTCAGAAGGCGATGGGCGGCAAGCCCGGGCCGGTGTATCTCGATTTTCCGGCCGATATCCTGTACGACAAGATTCCCGAAGAGCAGGTCGATTGGAGCCTGAGCGGCCGCGCGCTGCTCAATCCGCGGCCGATGGGCGAGCTCGCGCGTATCGACGAGCTGATCGATGCGCTCTCCAAGGCGAAGCAGCCGATCATACTCACCGGCAGCGGCGTCATCTGGTCGCAGGCCTGGACCGATCTGCAGTCCTTCGTGGAGAAGGCGGGCATACCCTTCTACACGACGCCGCAAGGCCGCGGCGTGCTGCCCGACGATCATCCGCTGTCCTTCCTCACCATGCGCTCCTCGGCGTTCCACGATGCCGATCTCATACTGATCGTCGGCACGCGCATGAATTACATCATCGGCCACGCCGCGCCCCCGCGCTTTGCCGCCAACGCCACGATTGCGCGGATCGATATCGATGCGGATGAGATCGCATCGTCCCCGCGCAAGGTGGATATCGGGATCGTCGGAGACTGCAAGGCGGTACTGCAGCAGCTCCTGGCCGCGATGCCGGGCCGCGTGAAGGAGAGTCAATACGCGGATTGGCGGAAGAAGCTCGGCGAGGGCGAGGCGGCAAAACGCAAGGAGACCGGGGGCGGCATGGCGATGAATGCGACGCCGATACATCCGTTGCGGCTGTGCGAGGAAGTCAAGAACTTCATGAAGCGCGATGCCATCCTGATCGTGGACGGGCAGGAGATCCTGAACTACGGCCGCCAATCCATGCCGACCTTTTCACCCGGCCACCGGCTGAATTCCGGTCCGTTCGGGATGATGGGCGTGGGCATGCCTTTCGGCGTGGGCGCCAAGATTGCGCGGCCTGACAAGCAGGTCATCGTGGTCCACGGCGATGGGTCTTTCGGGCTGAACTGTATGGAACTGGACACGGCCGTGCGGCACAAGGTCCCGATACTCGTGGTGATCAGCCTCAACGGCGGCTGGACGGCCGATCCGAAGCGCGAAAAGGTAGGGCGCGATCTCGGCTATACCCGTTTCGACAAGATGGCTGAAGCACTGGGCTGCTACGGGGAGTACGTGGAGAAACCGGAGGACATAGCACCCGCGCTGCAGCGCGCCCAGAAGAAGGTTGATCAAGGCATGGTGGCGCTGGTCAATATCAAGACCGACGATAAGGCACGCGCCGGCACGGTGGCGTTCTCGTCTCATTCGACGTGACACGACGCTGCCGCTTTAAATGAATAAGATAAATAGATAAATAGGGTCAGAGTCACATTTCCCTCAAACGGTCAGCTCGTTAATAGATAAATAGGGTCAGAGTCACATTTCCCTTAAACGGTCAGCTCGTTTGACGTTCCCCCATCCCGTTTAGTTGGTCTGCCTCGTTTGGGTGGTCGTGCTGCGCGCCGCAGCGCACGTTCGATCTCATCCTTGAATCGCTCGCTCCCTAGGGGCCAGCCCTTATTCACCGTATCGCGGATTTCCCCGATCTCCTTCGACTCCAGTTCGGAGCGGAAAAGCTCGCGATAGGCTGTCTGCCGCACCTCGGCGTCTTGTCCCAGGCGCTCGTATTGCTCATGTGTCGAAACGAGCTTGTCCGGCGCCCCCAGGGCGTGAGCGCGATAGCTCGACCAGCGGTAGTGCGCAGGATCATCCACCATTCGCGCCCGTATGGGATTGCATTCGATGTAGCGGCAGCAGCGCAGGAAGTAAGTCTCCGTATCCACCAAGCTTGCCTTGAAGCGGCCTTCCCACAGCGTGCCGCTGCGTCGGTAGACGTTATTGATATATTGAACGAAGCGCCTGCCGAGGTGCTGCATCATGGTGGAGAGTCCGTGCGGTCGCCGGGCTGACGCCAGCAGGTGCACGTGATTGGTCATCAGCACGTAGGCATGGATGGAGCAGCACGTACTTGCGTGTCGCATCAAACAGGCAGTCGAGGTAGAAACGATAGTCTTCCTCGGCAAAGAAGGTGGCCTGCCGGTTATTGCTCCGCTGGGTGATGTGCTGGGGCACGTCCGTGAGGTTTAGCCGTGTTCTCCGTGACATGGGAGTTGGACTGATTGTGCATTTCGTTGCACACTTCAACGCACAGGCCACGGAAAAGTTACTCTGACCCTATTTATCTGCGAGATTGCTTGAGCAACTTAAGAAAGTCACCGATGAGTTACCGAAAAACTAATCGCGTAAACTGCTCACTAGGAGATTGATATGCTGATCAAGGACACTGAAGCATTGGCGGGACAGATTCTTGCGCACATCGTAGGCGGTTGGGCTGCGAGCGGGAGACCTCTGTCCAATGATGGACAGTCTGAAGCGAAAATGGCGATAGATTATGCGCGGGCCTTCGAGTCGGCGGTGAAGGAAGCTCGAATGAAGCCAGGGTAATTCGAGAAACGTTGGGGGAGGGATGTGATGGCAGAATTGGTAGCCGATTGCCCGCGTTGCGGTACAAGCCGCATAACGTTTGATGTTGCATCATGCAATCATGTCGACGAACGAACACTAAAGGGGTCACACTAAAGGGGTCAGGTCTTGAATCTTGAATCTTGAATTTTCAAGTTTCAAGACCTGACCCCTAATATGACCCCTAATAAGCGGTCCCAGTCGGCCAGCTCGAGGTCGGCGACGCGAAAATCTTTGACAGTGCTGGCGACGTGGCCCAAATGAGGGCCCTATTCCGGGTCGGACCACCGCAACGCATTGATAGGGCAAGACAACGTTACTGAATAGACGCGTTCTGGAGGCTTAGAGGCACTTTTTTGATAGGGAAAGCAGCGCTTTAAGCCCGTCCCCTAAGATGGCACTTTGCCAGGTCATCCTTGGTCAGTGACCCCGGCCCGCCGCGCTGCGTCGCGGCAGGCGTTTGCCGGCTCGAACGTGCGCAGGCACATTCTTCGATTTCCCGCCTCACCCCTCATCCTTCATAATTGAGAAGCTTCCTGAGCTTCCCTCAGCGGAGGAGCTACGATGAATTCTCGCACTTGCATGAAAGCGCTGGCGCTGCTGTTCGCGTTGCTCGCGCTGACTGTCCACGCCCAGACTTACCCGAGCCGGCCGGTGCGGGTGCTCGTGCCGCTGGCGGCGGGCGGCGGCATGGATGCCGTCACGCGCAGCCTCGCGCAGAGTCTTACCGATACGCTCGGACAGAGCGTCGTCGTCGACAACCGTCCCGGCGCGGGAAGCAATGTGTCCCTCGAGATCCTGGCCAGCGCGGCGCCGGACGGCCACACCCTGATGATGCTCAGCGCCACCACCGTGATCTATCCGCTGCTCTACGATTCGCGCTTCGACATCGTGCGGGATTTCGCGCCGGTGTCGCAGGTCACCGCGCAGGGCTACGTGCTGGTCGTGCATCCGTCACTTCCCGCGAATTCGGTCCTGGAGTTGGTGAAATACGCGCGCGCGAACCCGGGCAAGCTGAACTACAGCTCGTCCGGCATCGGCAGCCCGATACACATGTCCACGGAGCTGTTCCAGATCGCCACCGGCACCAAGATGATTCACATCCCGTACAAGGGCATGGGCGCCGCCTACGCGGACCTCATCGGCGGGCGCATCAACCTGTCGTTTGCGACCATCATCTCTGCCCAGCCCCATATCCATGGTGGACGCCTGCGCGCGCTGGCCGTGACACCCGCGAAACGCGCACTCGCCTTGCCCGACACGCCGACCCTCGGCGAGGCAGGCGTGCCGGGCGTCGTCGTGGTCAATTGGTACGGACTCATCGCGCCGAAGGGCACGCCGAAGGCCATCATTGACCAGGTCGCAGCCGAGACGATCAAGGCCGTGCGCGCGCCCGAAATGATGAAACGCCTCGTTGCCGACGGCTCGGAGGGCGTGGGCAGCACGCCCGCGGAATTCGCCGCCCACGTCCGCGCCGAGCACAACCAGTGGAGCCGCGTGATCAAGCAGGCTGGTATCCGCGGCCAGTGACCAGTCTCAGAAGACGCAAAGCCGGGTCGGACCCGCGCAACGCATTGATCGGGCAAGGTAACGTTACCGAATAGACGCGTTCCGAGGGCTTAGCGGTAACTTTTTGATAGGGAAAGTAACGCTCTAAGCCGGGCCGCCGCAGTCTGACCTGTCCCCTAAGGACACACTTCGTCACCGTCGAAAAGTGAAAGGAGACCATCCATGCTCTGGGCCATCTCGCGCGTAGCCGCGCCAAACTTCGCCGCAATGCGTGAAAAAGGCTTACAGGCTCACCTCGGTTATCTCCATAGTCAGAAAAGCATATTGGTAGTCTCGGGCGCGACGCTGACCGACGATGGCAAAGAGGTCATTGGCAGCCTGTTGATCGTCAACGTGAACAGCCGTGCCGCAGCCAAGGCATTTGTGGACGGTGACCCGTTTACGAAGGCAGGCCTTTTCACGAACGTAATGATCACGCGCATGCGCAAGGGGCAGTGGAATCCCCAGGCGGCGGAAGGCGCCTGACCGGCAATAAATAGGGGGGGCAGACCACTTAGGGAAGGAGAAAGGCGGAAAGAAGTTTTGGGTGCTAGATTTGCGCTATAAGAACAGTTAGCGTTATGACCCGGCACGGAAGGCGACTCTTATGGCAAATCTGGACATCGGAAATTTGCGGCCATTGCTCGACGAGGAAGAAAAATACGCGAACTCCATCAAGCCGGATGATCCGCGAGCGGCCCTAGCGCAGCAAATGCTGGCGATCATAGCCGAGGCAAGAAACAGCCTGCGTCCGTCGGCAGACTCAACGGCGAATTACGTGCCGAACAAGAAGATTGTCGAGCAGTTGAGCGATCTGCGCGATCAGGCCGATCAAATCGCCAGCAAGGGCAAGCGTTAGCCAAGAGGAAGGGGTCAGGTCTTTACTTTATAGGTCGAGATCCGGAGATCCGGAGACTATGAGGTAAGGCCTGACCCCCTTCATACTTTCCGGTTTTAAGAATATGGACGGATCCATTAGAAAGGCATCAGAGCCGCAATAATTTCTGAGCAATATCACGGTTAATCGACCCTGATTCTTTTTTTTCAAGTGAGCAGCCACCCCTCGTATATAGCAGACCTCAACGCCGCCGCGGTGTGGGCGGGAATTACCGCCTTCGTCTGGTACGCGTTCGGCGCCGTTCCGCTGCACATCGCCGTTTCCGGGCAGCTGGGGCTTTCTACCGCGCAGACGTCGAGCTGGATCTTCATCGTCTGGTTCAGCGGAGCGGTCGCCTCCATCTGGCTCTCGCTCCAGTACCGGCAGCCGATACCGATCACCTGGACCATTCCCGGCCTGGTCTATCTCGGCACCCTCGCCGATCGCTTTAGCTTCGCGGAGCTGGTCGGCGCGAACCTCATCGCCGGCGTGCTGTTGCTCGTGTTGGGTGTCCTCGGTGTCGGCGGCAGGATCATGAGATGGCTGCCGCTTCCCATCGTGATGGGCATGTTCGGCGGGAGCATACTCAGCTACGTGATACGGATGGTCACGGCGACGGTAGAAGATGTCGCCGTGGCCGGAACGGCGGTCTGCTGCTACTTCCTCGGAAGACTGATCGGGAATCCGCGGGTGCCGCCCGTGGGCCTGGCGGTCGTCGGCGGCGCCATCGCGGTTGCATTCGTGGGCACGGTCGGGGCGAAGGCCGTTGAATGGACAATGCCGGCATTGACCGTGCCGGACATGAGCTTCTCGTTCTCGGCCGTCATCGCCGTCAGCCTGCCGATGGTCGTGCTGGCGATGGGTTTGGGTAACGTGCAGGGGCTCGGGTTTCTCCTGGCGCAGGGATACCGCGTGCCCGTGAATACCATATCCAGCGTCGTGGGCGCTGCGTCCATCGTCAATGCGTTTCTTGGCGGTCACGCGGCCACCGTTGCAAGGACGGGGGTTGCGATACTTGCATCGCCTGAAGCCGGCGCTGTTTCGGGCCGGTACTGGGCGTCGGTCATTGCCGCGGCCCTGACGATCGTCCTCGCCTGGGCGGCGACGCCGGTCGCGTCGCTGCTCAACGTGCTGCCGCAGAGTTATATCTACGCAGTGGCCGGGCTCGCGATTCTCTCGTCGTTTCAGGATGCGCTGGAAAAGTCCTTCGGCGGGAAGCTGCGGTTCGGCGCGCTCGTGGGCTTCATCGTGGCCGCGACGCCGTTCGCCATCCTCGGGATCACTTCCGCTTTCTGGGCTATCATCGCCGGTGTGCTGGCGTCCGCGCTCGTGGAACGGAAGCAGCTTCTCAATTTCTGGGAAGAAGGCGGGGCGGCTGACCATAAAATCAATGGGGGACAGACCCCATTGAAAAAGATGTAATTTCAAATAGTTGTTATCTGTTTCCGGTCGACTTTCTGCACGGGTCTCATTTCCCGCATTTACGTGGCCTAGACTCTCACTACACAAAAATAGAATGAATCTCATACGCTTACTTGCGGCCGCACTCGCACTCGCACTCGCGCTTGCCACCACCGGCGCGCCGGCGCAGCAATACCCCACCAAACCCATCCGCATCATCGTTCCCGTCACCGCGGGGGGGCCTACCGACACGATTGCGCGCATCATTGGGCAGAAGCTCACCGAGGCGTGGGGCTATGCGGTGGTCGTCGACAATCGCCCCGGTGCGGGAGGCACCATCGGTGACGCGTTGGCCGCGAAAGCGCCGCCGGACGGCTACACGCTTGCGTTCGTCGGCATGCATTTCATAATTGCCCCAATGCTCCATTCGAATGCCGGCTACGACCCGATTCGTGACTTTGCCCCGGTCACGCTCGCCGCGATATCGTCGGTCCTCATTTCGGCGCATCCGTCGTTTCCGCCGCGCGACGTGCGCGAGCTCGCGCAGTTCGCGAAAAGCAATGCCGTAACCTATGTGTCGCCGGGAAGGGGAACGGCGGGACATCTTGCCGGCGAGCTGTTCGGTGTCTCGACCGGCACCCGGCTCGTGCAAATTCCGTACAAGGGCGCGGCACCGGCGATAAACGATCTGGTCGGCGGACACGTCAAGCTGGGTTTCACCGCGCTGCCGCCCGCCGCGCCGCATATCAGGGCGGGCAGGCTGCGCGCGCTCGCGGTGACGACGCTCGCCCGCTCGGCTTCGCTGCCGGATGTTCCGACGGTCGCCGAATCAGGCTTTCCGGGGTTCTCGGCCGACAACATGTCCGGCGTCGTTGCCCCCCGCGGCACGCCGCGCTCGATCGTGGACAAATTGAACCGTGAGATCGTGCGCATCGTTTACATGCCGGATATGAAGGACCAGCTGATCGTCCAGGGTTTCGATCCCGTCGGCGATACGCCGGACGAGTTCGCGCGCTACCTGCGCGCCGAAGTAGCGAAGTGGGCGAAGGTCGTCAAGGTAACCGGCTTGCGGGCAGAGTAGGCGGGCGAGCCGGGCAAGAGGGCGGGCGACGGCTTTGGGCATCCGTCTAACCGGGTCGGACCCGCGCAACGCATTGATCCGAGAATATAAGATCGTAATAAAGCTGTGGCTCGGGCGCTTAGCCGTGTCTTTTTGAGAGCAAAACGCACACTAAGAGGGGGAGTGATTTGAAGACTAGCTTCGTGCTGATCGATTTCGAGAACGTTCAGCCTAAGAACGTGAGCCTGTTGCACGGCCGTTCGTTCAAGATAAAGTTTTTCGTGGGTGCCAACCAATCCAAGATCCCGTTGGAAATGGCTCGTACCCTTCAGGCGTTCGGGTCGGATGCCGAGTACGTTGAAATAACTGGAAGCGGAAGGAACGCACTCGATTTCCACATCGCCTACTACATTGGGCGACTGGCCGCGGAGACTCCAGACGCCTCCTTTTACGTGATATCGAAGGATAAGGGCTTTGATCCCCTGATCAAGCACCTTAAGGCGCAGGGGATCTCTTGCCACCGCTCAAGCTCAATCGCCGATATCCCGGGAGTCAAGATATCCAGTTCCAAATCGATTTCGGATACGGTCGATACGGTAAAGCCATTCGATTCCAGATCGAGCCAGGAAAAGGTCGATGCTGTCATTAACCATCTAGCAAAACTCAAAGCGGCTAAGCCTAAAACGCTCAAGACGCTCCGAGGCACCATTAATGGACTCTTCAAGAATAAGCTTCCGGACGCAGAGCTGGACCAACTCATCGAGCAATTGACTAGGCACGGGGCGCTAATGCTTGCCGACGGCAAAGTGAATTACGAACTGCCGTTCGAGAGCAAGCTATCCAACTCCGAGCCGATCGCGGACAACGTTGATGCGATCATTGAAAACCTGGCAAGACGCAAGACGGGCAGGCCTAAGACGCTCAAAACGCTCCGAGGCACCATTAATGCACTCTTCAAAAATAAGCTTTCGGACGCAGAGCTGGACGAGCTCATCGAAAAGCTGACAAAACGCGAGGTCATAAAGGTTGCCGATGGAAAAGTGCAATACGAAGAAAGTCCTTAGGGTCCCTAGGGGACAGACCACTAAGGATTGTTAAGGGCTGATCTACTTCAACAATTTTCTTAGTGGTCTGTTCCCCAAGAACACTAGACTCCTTGGCGCCGCACTTAATGTAGCCATGAATATCCGGCTCGCCGCACTTATCCTCGCGCTCATTGCGTTCCCCGGGGCGTTGCAGGGGCAGCCCGGTTTCCCGAAGGGCGAGAAGAAAATGGGGCAGGCGAGGACCGATAGCGGAGAGAACGTGATCAGGTCGAGCGGTTTGCGGCCAGTGTACCCGGAGCAGGCGCGTTGCCCGGAGATCGCTTCGCCATATGCATCGCCGACGCGCCATGACGGCAGCTTCCGGCCGACGTGGTCGTTTGGAGGCTTGCACGGCGGCATAGACATCTCGCTTGAAGAGGGCGCGCCGCTGCTCGCCCTGGCTGCGGGCTCGGTCGCAATGAAGGACGAAGGGGGAATGCTGGAAGGCATCTATATCTGGTTGCGTCATTCTCCGGAGGACACGGGACTGGCGTATTGGGTCTATTCGAAATATCAGCACCTCGGGTCCCTACCCGAGCTGGAGGTCGGCGCGCGGGTGCGGATGGGGCAGGTGATCGCGCGTTCGGGCAAGACCGGCACCGTGGGCAAGAATTACGGCATGTCGGGATATCCCCATTTGCATCTCACGACACGCAACAGCCCGGAGGACAACGCGGGAGTCGGATCCCGCGAAACGTTCCGGGGCGCCGCGCTGTTCGATCCCTTGGCGATTTATCACGAAGCGGGCGCCAAGCTCCGCGAATCAGCGGATTCGTCGCTTCCGGCAGATGCAGTGCCCATTCCATACGTGACAGCCGACGGCAAGATTGCATCTCCCGGTACTCGCGTCGTCTGGCCTGTCGCTTGCCGGCCAAAATAAAAGAACCTTAGAAGAATAAATGGGGACAGATCCCATTTAAATAATAATACATTCAATGAGTTATTGCCTGTTTTCCTCGAGGAGGCCACGCGGTCGGCGCCAGCCGCAATGGCGTAAGTCGTGGATCGTGGGTTGTGGGCCGACCCGGTATTCGTCACCATCATCTTGTCGCCAGTATCTCGTCACTGGATCTCAAGAACTCATCGTGAGGGAGGGAACATGATTCGAGCAGCAATCGTCGGCCTGGGGTGGTGGGGAAAGACGATCGTCGACAGCGTGCAGGGCAAGAGCGACCGGATCACTTTCGTCGCCGCCAACACGCGCACCCGCGGCAAGGCGGAGGAGTTCTGCCGCGACAAGAAAATCGAGCTGCGCGACGATCTCGACGCGATCCTGAAGGATTCCGGCGTCGATGCCGTCGTCTACACGACGCCCCACAGCCAGCACGAAGAGCACGTCAAGCGGGCGGCGCGGGCGGGCAAGCACATCTTCGTGGAGAAGCCGTTCACGCTGACCGTGGCGAGCGCGAAGGCCGCCATCGATGCGGTCAAGAAGGCGGGCGTGGTGCTGGGCATCGATTATCAGCGCCGGTTCCATCCCTCGTTCGGCGAGGTTCGCGCGCGCGTGAGGGACGGCCGCGTGGGCACGGTCTGCTTCTGCGTCTCCGAGGCGACGGCACCAAGCGGGCTATTTCTGCCCAAGGAGTCGTGGCGCACGAACCCGGATGAAACCCCGGTCGGCGCCATGACGGGGCTCGGCGTGCATCTCGTCGACGGCGCCATAGACCTGTGCGGGGAAATCGAAGAGGTCTATTGCGTCAACGCGCGCCGGGCGGCGCCGCTCGTGGACGACACGACGATCATCACTTTGAAACACAAGAACGGCGTGACGGCCAGCCTGCTTTGCTCCCAGGCGACGGCCGGGGACTATCGCGTCGCGGTGTACGGCACGCGCGGGCTCGCCGAGACCGAGCGTAACCTGGAGGGATTCCGCTTCACCCCGGCGCCGGACAAGCCGGGGCACGCCCCGTCCACGCAGGCGGAGGTGATCGAGCACAAAGGCATCAACCCGGTGAAGGTGGGGCTGGAGGCGTTTGCGGCGGCGATAAGCGGGGGAGCGCCGTTCCCGATCACTCACGATCAGATCGTGCACGGGGTGGCGGTGTTCGAGGCGGTGGTGGAGTCGGCGAAGACGGGGAGGGCGGTGAAGGTTAGGTGACCTGCCGTGAGGGATTAAAAGAAGATGGGGTCAGGTCTTTACGGGGTGTTGCCCAAAACGATTTTCGCTGCATAAAACGGGCCGCACATGGCTGTTTTAGGCGAGAGCGACACGAAACGTCAAAGCTCCACGCCGGTGTGCGGTACGAAATAAATGGGGTCAGAGTAAGATTTTCGTAGGCTGAAAAAGTTACTCCGACCCCATTTACTGGAACGTTGCCGAAATTCCGTCCGCGTTGGTGATCTAGTTAAACGACCTCAGGGTCAGACTGAGCTGACCCCATTTATTAACTCTTTTAAGGTGATCGCAATGAGGCAGCTTGTCGGAATGCTAATTGGAGCACTGGCCTGGATTACGGGTGTTTCTGCGATCCTTGCGGCGGTCCTAGTCCTACATATTGCGATTTCTTGGAAACTAGTTATCGTTGGATTTGGTGTTTTGCTTTGTCTTCTGCTGGCGCATCTCGGCGTTTTGGGTGAGCGACTCGCTCAACTGCTTTATTTCATCCGCTGTCTTTATATCTCGGTAGAGTATCAGCGCTTGAAACCTGAGGATCGTACTCCTGCGAAGGATATTCTTGGCGCCGATGTCGAGAGAGAGAAAGATAACGACCACCTGAACTATGAACCTGGTGGTCGGTCGTTGCCCTCAATAATCATTTGGATTGTCTATGCCATTGGCGTAGCTTTTACCACGTTCGTTATCTATGAGACTCTTCGTTCGGGATAAATGTGATCATTGATCAGATCAGACTCAATTAAAGGTGCCAGGCCTAATTTATTCTTGATCATTCACTGAGCTTGCCACGAAAAAATCGAGCCTGGCCGCTTTAATTCTATTCACGCGCTATGATCAAGACAAATGGGGTCAGAGTAAGATTTTCGTAGGCTGAAAAAGTTACTCTGACCCCATTTTCTCCTTTGCACGTTCGTAAAAGGTGATCTGTGCGGCCGCTTGCGCGGAGATAGCCACTGCGGCCACCGCCAACGCGCTTCTCAATATTGCATTCATTGATGTCTCCTGTAAAAGTTGTGTATACCGAAACCAATGTCGAACCGCGGCATTCAATCCTTACGTTCGACGGTCAATGTGGCGTGCCGTCGAATCGGGGTCTGTGCGCATTCGTACATATCACGCGGAACCGGGTCACGCGGAGCCGGGTCGGACCTTCACAGTGCATTGATCCGGCGACGTAAGTTCATAAGAAAATAGCGCTCCGCGAGCTTAGAAGCATGTTTTAAAAGGTAAATCGTGCCCTTTAAGGCAGAGGCGATGCCCATTACTTTAGGAGTTGTACATGTGGTTCTGACCGTGAAAATGACGCTCTAACGCGGAATAGCGCTATTCCGTAGCAGATAAACTCCGAAGCTGCAGGAACTTAGTGTGGTCCGCCCCGCAGTTAGCCACATAATCGGGGGATCACATAGGGGAGGTACTATGAAGGCATGCGCCGCGCTCCTAATGTTTCCGTTCGCGTTCGCTCTTGCGGGAGGAACGCTCGCACAAAGCGAAGAGGGCCCGCCAGCGTGGGCATATCCGGTGAATCCCCCGGGTCTCAAGCCCCCACCTGACGACGGCGTCCCCCGGCGCGTTCCGGGCAGCTCTGCTACTTTCACCGTTACTCAAATACGCGATCGCTTCTTCGCGCCGGCCTGGCATCCTGGCGACCATCCTCCCATGCCCGAAGTCGTCGCCCGTGGCAGGAAGCCCGATGTATTTGCCTGCGGTTTCTGTCATCGGGCAGATGGGCCCGGCGGTCCTGAAAACTCGGGGCTCGCGGGCTTTCCTGCGGCCTATATCGTGCAGCAGATGGCCGACTACAAGAGCGGCGCCAGAACGACCTCGGTCCCAAAGAGAAACATCGAGCTGATGATTTCGCTGGCCAAAGCCGCCACCGACGCCGAGGTGCAAGCTGCCGCGGCATACTTTTCCGCTCTGAAGCCGAAATCGATAATCAGGGTGGTCGAAAGCGACACCGCCCCGAAGACATTTGTCACCTCGTGGCATTTGGTGCCGGTGAAAACTGGCGAGACAGAGCCGATCGGTCAACGCATCATCGAAGTCCCGGAAAATCCGGAGCAGTTTGCCAGCCGGGACGCACGATCCCGTTTCATTGCTTACGTTCCAGTGGGTAGCATTCAGAAAGGCCAGGCGCTGGCCGCCAGCGGGGGTGGGGGCAAGACCATTCAGTGTGGAGCGTGCCACGGGCCCGACCTGAAAGGGTCCGGGCCGATACCTGGTATTGCCGGCCGTTCACCGAGCTACATCGTCCGCCAGCTCTACGACTTCAAGCATGGCGCCCGGGCGGGTATTGGAGGCGCCCTCATGAAGCCCGCCGTTGAAAAGCTCACGGTCGAAGACATGGTTTCGCTCGCCGCATACGCAGCCTCTCTGGCGCCATAAGCTGCCGGGTTCCTCAAATGTACACAGGAGAACGTATGAGCACAGTGAATCTCTATAGCCGCATCGTTTCCGGCATCGCCACGGTGCTTGCTACGCTGGTCTCATCCCTGGCGTTTGCGCAACCCTATCCGACGCGCCCGATCGAGCTGGTGGTTCACACCTCGGCCGGCAGCGGCACGGATGTCGTCGCCCGTGCGCTCGCCGACGCCGTTAGGCGCGAAAACCTGTTGCCGCAGCCGTTCGTCGTCGTGAACAGGGTCGGCGGCGCCGGGATGCTGGCCTACACCTATTTCAAGACCAAGCGGGGCGATCCGTATTCGATGCTCACGGTCAGCCCGACGCTGCTTGCCATGGCGCACCGGCCGGACGTCAATATCGGCCTCGACAACTACACGCCGCTCGCGCTGTTCGCGATCGATCCGCAGACGATCATGGTCCCGGCCGACTCCCCGTTCGCGACGTTCAGGGAGCTGGTCGAGGCCGCCCGGCGGCAACCGGAGTCCCTGGTTGCTGCGACTACTTCGATACAGGGAACGGGACGGCTGGTGCTGTACCTCATCGAGAAGGCGGTTCCCGGCGCGAAATTCAAGTTCGTCACGTTCAAGGGCGGCGGCGAGGCGGCCACCTCGGTGGCCGGCGGTCATACTCATTTCACTACCGAGAATCTGAGCGAGGGGTTGGGGCTGATCGAGGCGAAGAAGTTGCGCGTGCTGGGCATAGCCGCCGACCGGCGCCTGCCGAACATTCCGGACGTGACGACGCTGCAGGAACTCGGCTACCCGGTCCAGGCCGGGACGATACGCGGGTTTGCTTTTCCCGCCGGCGTGCCAAAGGAGGCCGCCACGATCATGGAGACAGCGCTCGAGCGCGCTCACAAGACGCCCGCGTGGAAGGAGCATGCAACGCGCAACATGTACCTGGACGTTTACATGGACAGCGCCGAGTTTTCCCGATTCCTCGCCAAACGCCTGGCGGAGGCAAGGGATTTCTACAATGACATCGGGCTTGGCGCGAAACCCTGACGGAGCAAATAGTGCAGAAGTAAGTAGGGGACAGACCACCATTTCCGGAACGGAAAAAACGTGGTCTGTCCCCTATTTAGTCCCCTATTTACACGGCGGCGCGCGCGTGGCGCAAGCCACGCACACGACGCAGGCGCGCAGGAACACCTCTCCGACAGGTTATATCTTGCCTATCAAAAACAGGATCCACACTATCAACAGCACCAGTCCAACACCGCCGCTGGGACCATAGCCCCAACTGCTGCTGTGGGGCCCGGTGGGAATCACACCCACCAGCGCCAGAACCAGAATCACTAAATTATGGTCCCCAATGACATTTCACTTCTCCTTGTCTCGCCTTCCGGCGACGACTAGCAAGTCCAGCCGTTTTACTGCGTCCCTTTGAGGATCATATCGTTCTTGACCGACTTCACG
>CAYYZZ010000016.1:0-22578 GCA_964476235.1 uncultured Streptomycetaceae bacterium
CGTGGGCGTTCGAGATGGAGACGCTGATCCTCGGCTGGTACGTGCTGGTCGAGACGCGCTCGGTGTTCATGCTCACCGTGTTCGCCTCGCTGCTGTACGTCGGCACCCTGCTCGCGCCGATGTTCGGCGTAATGGGGGACCGGATCGGCCAGCGCAACGTGCTCTGCGCCATGCGGACTGTCTACGCGACGCTGGCGACGATACTGATGGTCCTCGCTTTCATGGGCGCCCTCACCCCGGCGGTCGTGCTGGCCATCACCGCCGTGATGGGCCTGGTGCGCCCTTCGGACATCGGGGTGCGCGCCGCGCTGGTCGGCGAA
Organism: uncultured Streptomycetaceae bacterium; assembly: GCA_964476235.1. GTDB lineage: Bacteria > Pseudomonadota > Gammaproteobacteria > Burkholderiales > SG8-41 > SG8-41. The sequence continues at coordinate 321 of CAYYZZ010000016.1, forward strand.
ACCACACCGGGGGCCCTGCTGATGGGTGCGATGAGCATCCAGCGCACCACCCTGGACTCCGCGCGTATCGCCGGCGCCCTCACCGGCGCGGGGCTGGTCGCGACGCTCGGCATGGGACCGGCCTACGCCGTGGTCGTGAGCCTGTACGCGATCAGCGCCGTGCTGACCCTGAAAGCAGGCGGCGCGCGCGCTCCGCAAGCGACCGGCGTCGCCGGCAACGAGTCCGCGCGCCCCTCGCCCTGGCGCGATCTCAGGGAAGGCCTCGCCTACGTCTGGGATACGCCGCATCTGTTCGCGATGATGTGTCTCGCCTTCCTGTGCAACCTGACGGCGTTCCCGCTGTACAACAGTCTGCTGCCGGTGGTGGCGAAGGAAATTTACCGCACCGATCAGACCGGGCTGGGCTACATGGTCGCGGGCGCGGCCAGCGGCGCCCTGCTTGGCTCCATCATCCTGAGCCGGATCGGGCACGCCATCCGGCCGGGACGCATGATGATCGTCTTCTGCATGGCTTGGTACTCGATGCTCCTGGTGTTCGCGCACACGCAACATCCCGCGGCCGGCATCCCGGCCCTCATGCTGGCCGGCGCGGCCCAGAGCCTGAGCATGGTTTCGATGGCGGCGGCGTTATTACGCACCTCGGGCGCGCAGTTCCGCGGGCGCATCATGGGGATAAGGATGCTGGTCATCTACGGCAATCTGCCCGGACTGTTGCTCTTCGCTCCGCTGATTGCCCGCTTTGGCTACCCGGTCACCGCGACGCTCTATTGCGTGATCGGCCTGGCGTTCACCCTGCTCATCGCCGTGCGCTGGCGCGCCCAGCTCTGGCAGCTCGACGCACTGGCTAACAGGAGGTGACGAGATACGGGTGACGAGATAATGGTGACGTGCAACCCGTCAGTCGTGAGTGAGTCGTCACCACTTATTGATCAGGGCAACGATTTCCGCCGGAAACAGCGGTGTCCTGGTGACGTGCACGCCGAACGGTGTCAGCGCATCCTCGATCGCGGACATGATCGCCGCGGGCGCCGGCACCACGCCGCATTCGCCCACGCCCTTCACCCCGAGGGGGTTCAACGGCGACGGCGACTCTTGGTGGATGATCTCGACGGGCGGCATTTCGGTCGCCGTTACCAGGAGGTATTCGCCGAGATTGGTGGTGACCGGCTGCCCGTTTTCATCGAAGCCCATCCACTCGTAGAGCGCGTTGCCGATGCCGTGCGCGGTGCCGCCGAGGATCTGGCCGTCCACGATCACCGGGTGGATGATGCGTCCGCAATCGTGCGCCAGGACGTAGCGAATAATCCGTACCCCGCCGGTCTCGACGTCCACTTCCACCTCCGCCACGGCCGATCCGTTGGCATAGGCCATGTCGTCCACCACAAAGTACTCGGTGGCTTCCATGCCGGGCTCGACTTCGCCGGGCAGCGCGTACCCCGGCGTGCCGGCGACCGTATGGGCGACGCGCCCCAATCCGATTTTCAGGTCGGGCGCGCCTTTGACCCGGACCTCGCCGCCCACGATCTCGAGGTCCTGCTCCGAGGCTTTCAGCAGGAGCGCGGCGACCTTGATCGCCTTCTGACGCACTTTTTTCGCGGCGAGATGCGCCGAAGACCCGGCGGTGACGGTCTGGCGGCTGTTCGAACCGCCTATTCCCATCGGGATCCCGTCGGTATCGCCGGTGGTCACCGTGATGTTCGTCATGTCGCCGCCCAGCTGCTCGGCGACGATCTGCGCCAGCATGGTGCGGGTGCTCTGCCCCATCGCGGTCGCGCCGGAATAAACGTGAACCTTGCCCGACGGTCCGATGCGCACGGTAACGCCTTCGAACGGCCCGCGGCCGGTGCCCTTCACGAAGTTCGCGAGCCCGATGCCGAGATAGCGGCTCTGCTTGCGCGCCGCCGCCTGCCGGGCGCGAAAATCATCCCAACCGGCCCGCGCGCACGCCTCCTGCTGGCACTTGGGATAATCGCCGCTGTCGAGCACCACCTGCATGCCGCCGCGGGTCTTGAGCTGCTTGGTGTACGGCATCTTGGCCGCGGGAATGAGGTTGCGCAGGCGCACCTCCGCCCGGTCGATCTTCAACTCGCGCGCGACGCGGTCAAGCAGCCGCTCCATGGCAAACGTCCCCTGCGGGTGTCCCGCGCCGCGCACCGGCGTGACTGGCACCTTGTTGGTCAGCGCGAGCCGGACGGTCATCTTGTACGCCGGCACTTCGTACGGCAGCGTGACGGTCTCCGCGGAATTGTGGCCGAGGTTCACGCCCCGCGCCGTATAAGCGCCGTGATCGTGTATGAACGAGCCGCGCACGCCGAGTATGCGCGCTGCGTCATCCACCGCGATCTCCACCTCCCAGTACTGGTCGCGCTCCTGCGTGGTGGAGATGAAGTGCTCGCGGCGGTCCTCGATCCATTTGACGGGATGGCCCGTGATCAGCGCCGCGACGCTCACGACGACGTCCTCGGAATAGCTCACCAGCTTGGGCCCGAATCCGCCGCCGAGATCGGGCGTCACCACCCGCAGCCGGCTCTCGTCGCGCCCCAGCATGTCCACCAGCACGCGCATCAGGGCATGCGGCATCTGCGTCGAGCACCACAGGGTCAGCTTGTCCTCCATCGGGTCGTGGACCGCGACGGCGCCGCGGCATTCGATCGAATGGCTGCCGCCGCGGTGCTGCCAGAACGATTCCCGGAACACATGCTGCGCGCCGGCGAAGGCGCGATCCACGTCGCCGTAGCCCATGCTGAACTCGGCGAGAAGGTTGTGAGGCGCGTCGTTGTGAACCCTGGGGGCATCGGGCGCGAGCGCGGCGCGACAGTCGGCGGACACCGGCAGCGGATCGTAGTCCACCACCACGAGTGCGGCCGCATCCTCGGCGATATACCGGTCGGCCGCGATGACGATTGCGACCGGTTCCCCGACATGGACCACCTCGTCGCCGGCCAGCGCCGGCCGGTTTCTTTCCTGCTTGTAGCTGGGGCTGGGCAGGCCGACGACGAGCCGCTCGTTGCGCAGGTAGGGACGCAGGTCTTCGAGCGCCAATACCGCCCTCACGCCCTGGAGCGCGAGCGCGGCGTTCTTGTCGATGCCGCGTATCGCCGCATGGGCGTGCGGGCTCCGCACAAACGCCGCATGGAGCATGCCGGGCAGCCGGATATCGTCAACGTAGCGGCCCTCGCCCCGCAGGAACGCGACGTCCTCGAGCCGGGCCACGCTGTTGCCGAGGACTTTCGAGCCCGCGCTAGCCACGCTTGCCCCCTTGCATGCGCTTCGCGGCATCGAGCGCGGCGGCGACGATGCCCTGGTATCCGGTGCACCGGCAGAGATTGCCCGATATCGCCACCCGCACTTCCTCCTCTGTCGGGTCCGGGTTCTCGCGCAGGAATTCGATCAGCGTCGTGAGCATGCCCGGCGTGCAAAAGCCGCATTGCAGGCCGTGATTGTCGCGAAATGCTTCCTGCAATGGATGCAATTCCGTCTTCGAAGGCGCAATGCCCTCCACCGTCGTGATCTCGTGCCCGGGCGCCTGCACGGCCAGCATCAGGCAGGCGCGCACGGAGTGGCCATCAAGCAGCACGGTGCAGGCGCCGCAGACGCCGTGCTCGCAGCCGAGATGGGTGCCGGTCAACCCGAGCTGCTGGCGCAGGAAGTCCGCCAGGGTGTAGCGGGTCTCGACCTCCGCCTCACGGCGTTGACCGTTAACCGTCACTCCAATCTTACGTGTTTCCATTACTTCCGCCCTTCGATGCGGGCGTGCGCTTTTTCCAGCGCGCGCCTCGACAGCACCGCCGCCAGGTGCTGCCGGTACGGCGCCGGTGCATGCACGTCCCCCACCGCATCGAGCTTGCGGCAGCTCTCGCACGCATCCCTGAAAAGCGTGGACGAGGCGGCATTGCCGATGAGAGCCCGTTCGGCTTCCCTTGCCCTGATGGGAGCCGGGGTAGCGCCGCCTATCGTCACCGAAGCTCGCGTGATCTTCCCGGACGCGCCCACCTCCAGCAGCGCTGCCGCGGACACCACCGCGAAATCGCCGTGCCGCCGCGAGAACTCGACGAAAGCATGGCCGTGACCCTTGGCCCACAAGGGAAAGCGCGCGCCGGTCAGCATCTCGTCGGGCTCCAGCGCCGGCGTCATGTATCCGGCGGGAAAGTCGGCGAAAGACAGCTCACGCTGCCCTTTCGGGCCGGTGATGGTGACCGTTGCGTCGAGCGCGGCGGCGACTGCGACCAGTTCCGCTGCGGGGTCGAGCTGGCACAGTGATCCGCCGAGCGTGCCGCGGTTGCGCGTCTGGCGATGGCCGACCTGCAGGATCGCCTCGTGCATCAACGGGCAGCGGTTGCGGACCAGATCGGAGAACTCGATATCGCGCTGGCGGGTCATGGCGCCGATCTCGAGCGTGCCGCCGGACTCCCGCAGATAGGAAAGCGCTTTGACGCGGTTGAGGTCGATGACGTGGTCGGGCAGCACATAGCGCATGTTGAGCATCGGCATCAACGACTGCCCGCCCGCCAGCAACTTGGGATTTTCGAGACGGCCGAGCAAGGCAACGGCGTCGGTGACCGTCTCTGGATCGTGATAGGAGAATGGCGGCGGCTTCATCGCACTTGCAACGGCTGCTCAATTGAACGCGCCGCTTCTATCATTTAAAGTTAATGAGAATAGTATCAGAAATTAGACTGCGCTATCGGGACGCGAACGAAGAATGCCCGCGTCCCGTTCAATAGAATCAACCGGAAAGGAAGCCAGATGAAGCGCTACATTGGCATGGGTTGCGCAGTCGCCGGTGCGTGCCTGCTTCTGGCGGCAACCCTTGCGCATGCGCAGAGTTACCCAACGAAGAGCATCCGCCTGATCGTTCCGTATGCGCCCGGCGGCATCGTCGATTACATCGGGCGGCTGATGGGCCAGCGGTTGTCCGAAGGATTCGGTCAGAGCGTCGTGATAGACAACCGCCCCGGCGCCGGCGGCGTCATCGGCATCGAGACCGCCAGCCGCGCCAACGGCGACGGCTATACGCTGGTGATCATGGACCCGGCGATCGTGATCAATCCGAGCCTGCTCCCCAAGGTGCCGTACGACATCCACAAGGACCTCGTGCCCGTCACCATCCTCTCGAACTCGCCGCTGGTGCTCGCGATCAACGCCAAAGTCCCGGCCAACAGCGTGCAGGAGCTGGTCAACCTGGCGAAAGCGCAGCCGGGCAAGCTGAGCTTCGCCTCGGCCGGCGTCGGCACGACGCCCCACATGGCCGGTGAGATGTTCAAGGCCAGGATCCAGCAGAACATCGTGCACGTGCCGTACAAAGGCAGCGGCCCGGCGATGACCGATCTGATCGCCGGCCAGGTGCAGATGACGTTCAGCAGCATCACCGCCGCGCTCCCCTTCATGAAGGACGGCCGGCTGCGCGGCCTGGCGACGACCGGGACGAAGCGTGCCGCCGCCCTTTCGAACCTGCCGACGATGGTCGAGTCCGGCTTCGCGGGATTCGACGTCAATCTCTGGCTGGGCGTGTTTGCGCCGTCGAGCACGCCCAAAAATATCGTGGCGACGCTCAACTCGGAAATCCGGAAGGCGCTGCAATACCCCGGTGTGGCCGGCGGTTTCGAGAAAGTCGGCGCCGAGCCGCTCGGCAGCACGCCACTGGAATCCGCCGCTTACGTGAAGAACGAATACACGAAGTGGGCGAAAGTCATCCGGGACGGCAAGCTCCGCGCCGAGTAAACGCTTCGCGGTTACTCTCGTCACCCATATCTCGTCACCTCCTGTTGGCCGGCGCGCTGGCCCGCAAGACATGCTCCCGCCAGTAGAAGGCGATCAGCAGGGTGAGCGTCAGGCCGATCGTGCAATACACCGTAGCGGTGAGCGGATAACCGAAACGGGTGATCAGCGGTCCGGAGATCAACAGTCCGACCGGCATGCCGTAGACCATCAGCTGCCGTATCCCCAGGACGGGGCCGCGGACCTGCTCGTCCGTATTGCGCAACAGCATCGCCTGCATGGAGATCATGCTCAGGCTTTGCGCGCAGCCGGTGAGCGTGAGCACCGCGATTCCGGTGGACAGGCTTTGCATCTGCGCGAACCCGAAAATCAGGGCGTACCAGATCACGCAAAAAACGATCATCATCCGCGCGGGCCGGATGAGGCTGGCGAACCGGCTCAGGGCGATGGAGCCCAGCAGGGCTCCGGAAGCGAAGCTCGCGACCAGGTAGCCGAGCCCGGTCTGATCCGACTGATAGATCTCCTTCGCCACGTACGGCAGCAATGCGTTCACCAGCGGAAACGCCGTCAGGTTGACCAGCAAGGCAAGCATCATCGCGGCGAGCAGCTGGGGCGTATGCCAGACGTGGGCGACCGCATCCTTCAGATCGCGCCATGGTGACGACGCCGTGGTCCCGCTCGCCGCGTCATCTGGCGGACGCGGCGCGAATCGCGTGCGGCCGGTTTGCAGGGTCAGCAGAAAGCTGATCGCGTAGAGGCCGGCTATCACCGCGTAGGCCGGTCCCATGCCGAGCGTCGCCACCAGCCCCGCGCCGGTGAGGGCGCCGGCAATGCGGGCCGAGTCCTGGGTGGTGCGCGAGACGCTCGTCGTCCCCACCAGGTGGCCGCCCGGCATGGTCTCGCCGATCAGCGCGTAGCGCATGACGAGGTCCGACGGGCGCACCAGGCCCATCAGGGCTGAGATCACGAACACGTGCACCGGGGTCAGCACGCCGACGAACGCGAAGGTCATCAGGGCCGTCGCCAGTGTGGAGTATGTGGCCCGCATGGCGCAGAGCAGGTTCTTGTTGCCGATCCGGTGGCCGGCCACGCCGAACAGGGGCGAGACCAGGGTGCCGAGGAACTGCAGCGATGCGAACACGGTGAGCAGGAACACCGACTGGGTCTCGACCAGGATGTACCAGCCGAGAATCAGCGTTTCCATCTCGAACGCCCAGGAGGTCGCCAGGTCGGCGGGCCACTGGAAGCGGAAGCTGCGGACCCTGAACGGCGCGAGGGCCGGGGCGCGCGAGGCGGCGCTCAAGGAGCCGCCTCGGCGCGATCCAGGATTTCCTTCAGCCGCATCGGCGTAACCGGCAGGCTCGTCACCGCGCCTGGGATGCCAATGGCGTCGTCGATGGCGGCAGCAATTGCCGCGCCCACCGCGGTGACGCCGCCCTCGCCCGCCCCCTTGATGCCGAGCGGATTGAGCGGGCTCGGCGCGTCCTCCGAGACGATGACATCCACCATCGGCGTTTCGTGGACCGTGGGCAGCAGGTAGTCGGCGAAGGTGACCGACAGCGGCTGGCCACGCTCGTCGTATTCGAACTCCTCCAGCAGCGCCCCGCCGAGTCCCTGCGCGAAACCACCAGCCATCTGGCCCTCGACCAGCATCGGGTTGACCGCGCGCCCGACATCGTAGGCGATGAGATACCGCTCCACCGCGACGCCCCCGGTTTCGCGGTCGACCTTCACCACCGCGACGTGGACGCCGTACGGGTAATTCATGTGATCGGTCTCGAACCAGCCTTCGGCCGTGAGCCCGGGCCCGCGCCCGTCCGGCGCCAGCGATTTCGCCACATCGCCCAGATTGATCGAGATCGCGTCGGCGCTGTCCTTTCTGACCACTTTTCCATCGATGACGTCCAACGCATCGGCGGGGACCTGCATCAGCTTCGCCGCCACTTCGATTGCCTTCGCGCGCGCGTTGCCCGCCGCGACGTGGACCGCGGAGCCGGTCATCACCGTCGCGCGCGAAGCGTGCGCGCCAATGCCGTGGGCGATCCTGTCGGTCTGGCCGTGTATCACCCGTACTCGGCGATAGTCCACGCCGAGCGCGTCGGCGCATATCTGCGCCATAACCGTCTCCACGCCCTGGCCCAGTGATGCGGAGCCGGTGACGACTTCGACATCACCCTTCGCGTCGATCGTGACATGCGCGCCGTCGCGCGGTCCGAGACCGCTCTTTTCGAGGAAGATGGCCACGCCCGCGCCCACCGCCTCGCCCGCGGCGCGGCGGCGCTTGAGCTCCGCCTGCAAGGCATCCCAGCCAGCGCCGGCAAGGGCCTTGTCGAGCAGCCCGCTGTAATCGCCCGAGTCGAGCACGACCTCGTCGCCGATGGCATCGAGCTCACGCCGGTACGGCATCGCCGATTTCGGAATGAGGTTGCGGCGCCGCAATTCTATCCGGTCGATGCCGAGCCGGTCCGCGATGGCGTCGAGCAGCCGCTCCCTCACGAAGGTGCCTTCGAAGCGGCCGGGCGAGCGGTAGGTCGCGGCCGGCGTCTTGTTGGTCAGGCGGTAATGCGCCGCCACCCGGTAAGCCGGCACGTGGTACGGCCCGGGCAGCATACCCGACGTGAGGTCCGCCACTCTCGCCCCGTGCGTGCGCGGGTAGGCGCCCTGGTCGTGGAAGAACTGGTCGTCCAGGGCGAGGATGCGCCCGGCGGCGTCGACCGCCGCGCGCACCCGGTGCCGCTGCTGCCGCGAGTGGTTGGTAGCGACCAGGTTCTCGTAGCGGTCCTCAATCCATTTCACCGGGCGCCCGAGGCGCAGCGCGCCGAGGCAGACGAGAACATCTTCGGGGTAAACCTCGCCGCGCACGCCGAAGCCGCCGCCCACGTGTCCCTCGTACAGATGGATCCTCGCCGGGTCGCGTCCCAGCACGCGCGCGATACCGTCGCGGGTTCGGTGCGGCACCTTGGCCGCGCCGTACATTTGCAGCAGGTCGCGCGCCGCGTCGTAGCGCGCGATGGCGCCGCGCGTCTCCAGCGGCACGCCCGAATGACGTCCTATCGAGAGATCGAGCTCGACGACCGCATGCGCCGCGCGGAAGGCGGCCTCGATATCTCCATAACCCTTGTGGATGACCAGCGGCTCAGTCGAGCGCCCCGGCTCGAATTCGGAAGGCGGCTCGTGGGCCGCCAGCACGACCGGCAGTTCCTGCACTTCGACGCTGACGAGGTCCGCCGCGTCCTCGGCCAGGTAGGGATCCTCCGCAAACACGACCGCGACCGGCTCGCCGACGTAACGCACCCGCCCGCCCGCCAGCACCGGCTGCAAATACGGGTCCAGCTTGGCGTCGGGGCCTTCGCGCAGCGAGATGGGACGCAATTCCATGACGTCGGCCGCGGTCCAGACCGCAACCACGCCAGCAGCGGACCGGGCCTGCGATACGTCGATGGAAACGATCTTCCCGTGCGCGTGACTGGAGCGCACGACGCGCATGTGCAGCTGGCCGGGAAAGCTGATGTCCGCCGCATAGCGACCGCGGCCCGTGACGAGCGGCAAGTCTTCGAGGCGCAGTACCGGCTGGCCGACGAACTTCGTCCTCATTGGCGCATCCTATTCTGCTTTCGGTAAATGGTTGCCAAGCCATTTACCGCTAACCATTTCCCCTCGCCCCTCGGGAGAGGGGGAAGGGGTGAGGGGTCGAGCGCCGTCAAACATTTTCACGACGCTCGTTCATTTCGGCGGCCGCCGCGCGCACCGCCTTGACGATGTTCTTGTAGCCCGTGCAGCGGCACAGGTTGGACGACAGCACCTCAAGCAGGTCCCCATCGCTGATGCCGGGATCGCGCTCCAGCGTTCCCGCAGCCAGCATCAGGAAGCCCGGCGTGCAGAAACCGCATTGGAGCCCGTGTTGCTCGATGAACGCGCGCTGCAACGGATGCAGCCTCTCGCCCTCATTTTCTTTCTCGGCCAGCCCTTCGACGGTGCGGATCTTCCGCCCCCCGGCCTGCACCGCGAACATGAGGCACGAGCGCACCGGCTCGCCGTCGAGAAGGACGGTGCAGGCACCGCACACCCCATGCTCGCAGCCGGTATGCGTCCCCGTCTGCCCGCAATCCTCGCGAATCGCATCGGCCAGCGTGCGCCGCGGCTCGACCTGGACGGCATGGTCCTGGCCGTTGATATTGAGCGTGACGCCGAGCTTCATGCAGCGGCACTTTCCAGGGCCCGGCGCGTCATCGCCCGCGCGACATCGCGCCGGTAGCGGGCCGGATACCGGATGTCGTTCACGGGTTCGACGGACTGCGCGACGGCGTCCGCTGCTGCCCGGAATGCATCGGCGCCAGGACGCTTCCCTTCCAGTGCGGCCTCCGCCTGCGCTATCCGCCGCGGCGTGCCCTCGACGCCGCCAACGCCGATGCGCGGCTGGATCATGACGCCATCCTGGAGGCGGTAAGTCGCCAGCGTCATCGCGATCGCGAAGTCGCCGGCGCGCCGGCTGAATTCGCAAAAACCAAAGCGGGTGTCCGGCGGCAGCAGGGGCAAGCGCACCTCCGCCAGCAGCTCGTCGGCGTCGAGCGCCGTCGTCATCGCGCCGCGGAAATAATCGGTCGCGGTGATGACGCGAATACCGCGGACGCTCCTCGCGACCATCTTTGCGTCCAGCGTCGCGGCAACGAGGCACCATTCCGACGCGGGATCGGCGTTGGCCAGGCTGCCGCAGAAAGTGCCGCGGGTGCGGATCGGGTAGTGAGCGATGTGACGCGCCACGTGCGAGAGCAGAGCCCCGAGTGGCCCATCCGTCACCGGGCGATGGAAGGCCGCGTGCCGCACGCAGGCGCCGATCGCAAGCTCGCCCGCGTCCACCGCCAGCCGGTCGAGACCTTTTACACCGTTGATGTCGACGAGATGCGCGGGGAGTGCGAGCCGAAACGCCATGGCCGGCACCAAGCTCTGCCCGCCCGCCAGCACGCGCCCGTCCTGCGGCGCAACTTCGGCGAGCGTGGCGACCGCCTCCTCCACCGTCTTCGGCGCGTGATAGACGAACGGTGCCGGCTTCATGGTCTCAGGATTTGGATGGCGGTTTCCTGGACGGTTGCGTGATCGAGTCCCACGCCGCTTTCCCGAGCACCGTCATCCCGGAGATCGGCTTGGCGGCCGGAGCCGATTCTCCTTGGGACCCTGACCCGGATTGCGCGATCTGCGCTTTCAGCGCCTCGCCGAACTGCCCGATCAACTGTGACGCGACGCTCTGGATCATGCCGGAACCGCGGCCGTACTGGGCGATCGAGCCCGCCAGCTTCACGTCGGAGCGGATCAACACCCGCGTGCCGCTGCCCGCGGGCTCAAGACGGAAATGGATGACCGCGTCGGTGCTGCCGCGTCCCTTGGGATCCACCCCCTGCGCTTTGACGCGCGCCTGGTGGTTGTCATGATCGATTTCCTCCAGCCTCGCCTGTCCGACCAGAGACATCGCGACGGGCCCGATGCGCACCGCCACCTTACCCTTGTAGGTGCGTTCGTCCACGACTTCGGTCAGCTCGGCGCCGGGTATGCAGGTGGCGATACGCCTGATGTCGAGCAGCACCTTCCACGCCTCGGCGGGAGGCAGCGGCACTTCCAGCGTGTTGTCGAACTCCATTTATCTGCGGCTAGGAGAGCACTCGCCACGGTATGGTCTCACCGCCGCGGTGGATGATGGCGCGCTCCTCGGGGCCGTCGATCTTCATCTCCGCCGGCGCGGTCCACGACGCCCGCTCAAGTGTGATCGTTTCGGAGTTCGGCGGCAACCCATAGTGCCGCGGGCCGTTGAGGGAAGTAAACGCTTCGAGCTTGTCGAGCGCATTCTCTTCCGCGAATACCTGCGCGTAGGACTCGATCGCCACCGGCGAGTTAAAAAGGCCCGCGGCGCCAACGACGTCGAGCTTGCGCGTCACCGGGTGCGGCGCCGAATCCGTGCCCAGAAAGAAATTGCTCTCGCCGGAAGTCGCGGCCGCACGCAGCGCCGCGCGGTCCTTCGCCGTCTTGATGACCGGCGCGCAATACATATAAGGGCGGTTGCCCCACCCGAGCCAGTCGGTGCGCGTCAGCATCAGGTGGTAAGGCGTGATGGTGCCGCCCACCTGCCCCGCCCTGGAGCGCACGAAATCGACGCCGTCCTTCGACGACACGTGCTCGAGGATCACCTTGAGCCCCGGGAAGTCGCGCGTGAGCGGGATGAGCTCGCGCTCGATGAACACCGCTTCGCGGTCGAATACGTCGACTTCCGGGTCAATCACCTCGCCATGGATCAGCAGGCGCATGCCGATTTTCTCCATGCGCTCGATCACGCGGCGGATTTTCCTGAAGTCCGAGACGCCGGCCGCCGAGTTCGTCGTCACGTTCGCGGGATAGATCTTGACGCCGGTGAATACGCCCGCCTTGAACCCGGCCTCCACTTCGTCGGGACTGGTGTCGTGCGTCATGTAGCACGTCATCAGCGGCTCGAACTTCGCGCCCGCGGGCAGCGCCTTCAGGATGCGGCCGCGGTAGCCTTCCGCCTCCTTCACCGTGCACACCGGCGGCAGCAGGTTGGGCATGATGATCGCGCGGCCGAAATTCCGCGCCGTGTATGGCAGCACGGCCTTGAGCATCGCGCCATCGCGCACGTGCAGGTGCCAGTCGTCCGGTTTCCGAATAGTGATGCGTTGCATTGGCGAATCGATTCGGGATGCGCGATACGAGATACGGAATAAAGCCGCTCAGACAAAACGGTTATCGCGCATCACGTATCTCGCATCTCGCATCTCGCTCCAGTCCATCAACTAATCCCCATCTTACCGGCTTCGTAGGTATCCCGAGGCGGGTGGTCGAGCATCGCGCCGGTGAGATCCGCGACGCGCTTGAAGCCGCGCGCCTGACACCACTTCTCCAGCCCGTCGATGATGGCGATCATGCCGGTGGGATTGCGGAAATTCAGGTAGCCGATCTCGACGGCGCTGGCACCGGCGAGCAGGTACTCGATCACGTCCTCCACCTTCATGATGCCGCCGCAGCCGATGATCGGGATTTTCACGCACTTGGAGCACTGGTGGACCATGCGCAGGATGATCGGCTTGACTCCCGGCCCGGAGATGCCGCCGTAACCCTGTCCGATGCAGGAACGGAACGTCTCCAAGTTGATCTTGAGCCCCAGGATCGTGTTCGAGACAGTGATCGCGTCCGCCCCGGCCTTCTCGGCCGCTTCCGCGACCGCGGAGATGTCACCCGCGTTGGGCGAGAGCTTGGCCCACAGCGGCTTCTGCGTCGCCGTCCGGCAGAGTTTGACGACCTTGTAGGTGTGCTCCTCGTTCAGCGCGAAATTGCCGCCGCCGGGCTCGCGCGTCGGGCACGAGATATTGAGCTCGATCGCGTCCACGCCGGCAACGCTGACGTCGCGCACCATGGCCGCGAAATCGTCGATGTCCGTGGAAGTGACGCTCACGACCAGCGGCGGCTGGTAGCGTCGGTACTCCGGCAGCTGCACGTCGAGGAAATACTGCAGGCCCTTGGTCGGCAGCCCGATGGAGTTGATCATGCCGGCCTCGATCTCCGACACGCGCGGCGGCGGGTTGCCCGCACGGTAATTGCGCGACACCGTCTTGGTCACGAGCGCGCCGAGGCGGTTGAGGTCGATGACCTGCGAAAACTCCGTCGAGAACGTGCCCGACGCCGGCAGCACCGGGTTCGGCAGCGTCACGCCGCCGATCTTGACCGACATGTCTACCATCCGAGGCACTCCTGGAGGTTGAATACGGGGCCCTCGACGCACACGCGGCGCATTTCGTGCTTGCCGTTGACCTCGAACGTGCGCACGCAGATGTAGCAGGGTCCCAGCCCGCACGCCATGATCTGCTCCATCGCCATCTGGCCCGGTATGCCGTGCGCTTTGCCGAGCCGCTTCATCAGCTGCATCAGCCGGTTGGAGCCGCAGGTGAAGAAGGCGTCCGCCTTCTTCTCCGCGATGAGCCGCCGCAGGATGGCCTCGACGTTCTCGACCGCGCTGGTGCCGTCGGTATCGAGCACCTTGATGACGGTGCCGACGCTCTCGAACAGGTCGGCGGCCATCGCCAGCTCCTCGCTACGGGCGCTCAGGATCGCGGTGACCCGCACGCCGCGCTCGCCGGCAAGCTGGGAAATCGGCGCCATCGTCGCCAGCCCCACGCCGCGCCCGAGCACTACCACGTTCTTCCACGCCGGCTCCAGCTTGAAGCCGACGCCCAGCGGCCCGAGCATGTTGAGTGTGTCGCCCGGCTTCAGGGTTGCAAGGCCTTTGGTGCCGCGGCCGACGACCTTGTAGAGGAACTCGATGCGCCCGCTGGAACGCGCGACGCGGTAGACGCTCTGCGGGCGGCGGAACCAGACCTCGCCTTCGTCCGGCGAGGGACACAGCAGGTGAAAGAACTGCCCGGGCTGGGCGGCGAGCGCCTTGGGCGTCGCTTTCACGACGAGGTGCTTGTATTCCTCGTTGATCCATTCGTGGGCGACGACCGGGCATAGCGTCTCTTCCGCAGGGCACTCAGCGGGCGAGTGGCCGCTGCCGGCTTTCCCGGTGGTGACGGCGGCGGTGGCGTAGACGTGATCCGGCATGGAATCGAACTTTAAACGGATATCCGTCCAAAAATCAAGACGATTCTATTTTTTGTGACAGTAGCTGAAATACAGCCCACCCCGGCAGCGCCACCCGCTCAATCCCGGCTGCGCTTTATCAGGTCACGCAGAAATTTCGCGGCGGCCCCGCCCTTCAAAGCCCTACCCCACATCTCGCTTGCCGCCTTCTGATGCAGCGCCAGCGCTTCCGGCGCCGAGGTGATCATGGCAACGCCGATGCGGATGTTGGGCTGCTCCCCCAGCCGGAACGGGCTCACCGACAGGACCTGCCGGTCGGGCTGGCGGAAGATCTGGAAGCCGGTGTGCGGCAGCGTATCGGGAACGATGCCGATCTGCACGCCGATGGGCTCGTCCTCGACGGCTTTCGCAAAATGAGCCACTTCGACCTGCGCCTGCTTGCGACGCTCGCGCCGGACTTTCTCGGGCAATCCCTGCCGCCCCACCAGGCCATCGCGCAGAAAACGCTCGATCTCGGACGAAGAGATCAGGTTGACGATGCCCGGACGGCGCCTGCGAAAGGTCTCCTTGCGCGTGCGCAGTATCGTCATGATCTCGCCGATATCCTTGAATGCCCGGTCGCGGTCCCCAACGTTCTCGGGAATGCTCTCGCGCAGCACGTCCTCCAGCGTCTCGTCGAAACTATCCGAGGCCAGGACGTAGGAGATCGGGCCCGCCAGCACGACGATGTGCTCGGCGGTTTCCTCGATCTGGCGCAGCCGCTCGAAGTAAGCGACGGCCGAGGCGATGTACTCCACGCCCACGCCGAGCAGCGTCGGCACCGACACGCCCAGCAGGTCGGACAGCTTCTCCAGCGTGTCGATCTTGGCGACCTCTCCCTTCTCGAAGCGGTAAAGCGCCGCGCGGGAAATACCCAGGCGCTTGGCGATCTGGTCGGCGCTCAGGCCCGAGCCAAGGCGGAATGCCTTGAGCCGGTTGCCGATGTCGTCGAATCGAAGGGTCATCCGTGAAATGCCGGTATTTCACCCGCGAAATCCCGTCATTTCACGGATTACAAAAAAAGAGAAAAGGTCTAATATTCCAGGCAGAATACCATTGTCAGGGAAACGCGAGGATATCGCCTGTTCCGGTAGCCCGGCAATGCGGGGAGGACATGATGCGGTCGAATTCATTATGGGGCCAGATGCGGCACGCGGCGCTTGCGGCAATATTCGTGCTCGTACCGTTATTGGCGGCGGTGCCCGGCATCGCCGCCGATTATCCCTCGCGGCCGCTGCGGCTGCTCGTGCCGTTCCCGCCCGGCGGCGGCGTGGATCTGCTGGCGCGCATACTGGGGACGCGGCTCTCCGATGGGCTGGGCCAGCAGGTGGTCGTGGACAACCGCGCGGGCGGCGGCGGCGTCATCGCGACCGACCTCGCGGCCAAGGCGCCCGCCGACGGCTACACCCTGCTGCTCGGCTTCATCGGCCCGCTCGCCATCTCCCCCGCGATCTCGAAGCTGCCGTACGACCCGGCCAGGGATTTCGCCGGTCTCGATCTGCTCGCCTCCTCCTACCACATCGTGGTGATCAATCCTTCCGTGCCGGCGCGCTCGGTGAAGGAATTCATCGCGCTCGCGAAAAGCCAGCCCGGCAAGCTCAACTACGCCTCGAGCGGCAGCGGCACCAACCTGCACCTGGCGGCGGAGCTGTTCAAGATGGTGGTCGGCATCAACCTCGTGCACCTGCCGTACAAGGGCGCCGGCCCCGCCGCCAACGCGGTCCTCGCCGGCGAAAGCCATCTCTTCTTCGGCTCGATCACTTCCAGCATGCCGTTCGTGCGCGCCAACCGCCTGGTGGCGCTCGCCGTCACCAGCCCGCAGCGCTCGCCGCTCGCCCCGGAAATCCCGACGCTGATCGAGAGCGGCGTGACGGGCGTCAACGTGCCTTCGTGGTACACGTTGGTCGTGCCCGCGCGCACGCCGCGCGCGGCGGCGGAAAAGTTGCGCGCGGAGCTCAAGCGCACCGCGGCGAACGCGGAATTCCGGGAGCAGATCGGCAGGCAGGCGATCGAGGCGAGGACCCTCGCCCCCAATGAGTGGGCCGGCTTCATCAAGGCGGAACTCGACAAATGGAGCAAGGTGGCGCGCACCGTCGGGATCAAGCCCGAATAAATTCTCGCGCCCCAAGAGCGCACGAGAATTTATCAACGAACTACTCAAATGTGCGCATAGGGGAACCCTAAGCGCTTATTCCTGTAACCCGGGAAAGAATTATTTTCCTGCAGGTGGTCTTCGGTAAGGATTTTGTCGGATCCCGATCCGACAAAATCCTAGGGGAAACGGATCTGGCTGAATTTGGCCCGGATCTTCGCCCGCAATTCCTCGCTCACGTCCACCACCGGCGGGAATTTCCCTTTCAGCTTCATGTCGTACGGGATGCACGCGTCGATCAGGATGCGGTTGTTGAAGTTGCCGGGCAGGTACAGGGGATCGCGCTTCGAGGCCCATGCCTTCTGGATGAGGTCGATATCCGTCACCGGGTCGAAGCGCGTGCACATCGCCCACAGCACCTGGTCGAGATCGCCGGCGTCCACGTCCTCGTCCACCACCACCGTCCACTTGCCGGCGTAGGCGCCGCCCTGGCAGTTCGACGCGACGTGCAGCACGTTGCGCGCATGCCCCGGGTAGCGCTGCTTGATCTGGATCACGGTGAAGCGCGTGGCGGGCCCGCCTTCGTGGTTCCACACGCCCAGGATGTCGGGCAGGCCGGCCGCGTCGAGCGCGCGCCAGATCTGCGCGGAACCCGCGATGCCCTTCAGCAGCCCGGTCTCGTCCACCGGCTTGTGCTGCGGCGCGCACGTCAAGATGGGGTTGTTGCGGTAGAGGATCGTCTTCACGTCGAGGTACGGGCGGGCCACGGTATCGTCGGAGTAGTAGCCCATCCACTCGCCGAACGGCCCTTCCTCCCTGACCTTCCCCGGTACCGCCTCGGCCTCGATCGCGATCTCGGCATGCGCGGGGATCGGGAAACCCGTGTACGGCCCGCGTATGACGTCCACCGGCTCGCCGCGCAATCCGCCGGCAAAATCCAACTCGCTGATGCCTTCGGGCAGCGGGCTGGCCGCGAGCATGAACAGCAGCGGGTCCTGCCCCACCAGCACCACGACTTTCATGGATTGCCCGCGCTCGAAATACTTGTCGCGGTGGATGCGGCCGTGCTTGCCTTCGGTGATCTGGCAGCCGATGGTCCTGCCGTCGTACACCTGGTTGCGGTACGTGCCGAGGTTGAACCAGCCGGCGTCGGGATCCTGCGTGATGACGCAGTTCGCCGTGCCGATGTAGCGCGCCGTGTCCTTCTCGTGATGCCTCGGCACGGGGAATTTCAGCACGTCGACCTTATCGCCTTCGACGACGTTTTCCAGTATCGGGCCGCCCTTCACGAAGCGCGGGGGCAACGGCTTCATGCTCTGGATGCGCTCGTGATACTGCTTGACGATGTCGACCTTGCGCTCGTAATCGAGCGGCAAGCCGAGCGTCAGCGCGACGCGGCGAATGGAGGAGAAATGCCCGTAGAGCGTGCGAAAGCCCTTGGGATATCCGGGGATGTCGTCGAACAGCAGGGCCGGCGCATTGCCCCGGCTTTTCTCGGTGAGCATCTGCGTGATGCTCCCCATCTCGGCGTCCCAATGCGCGCCGCTCACCTTCAGCAGCTCGCCCATCTTGTCCACCTGCTCGATCCATCCGCGCAGATCGCCGTAGTTGCCCACGACCGTGGGACCGGGTGCTCCGCTGTCGCCAGACATGTTGTCTTCCTCCAGAAGTGCGTCTAGATTCTGATACAATTCTCAGAAACTTTACAACAACACCTGACGATCATCAACCGCCAACGGCACAGTCAGGCAATCCACGAGGAGGGCAAGATGAAGCACGCGCATCGGCTATCCGCCACACTCGTCTCGCTCGCGCTCGGCATCGGCAGTTACAGCGCGGCGGCGCAAAACAAGCCCGGCGCCGGTTTTCCGACCAAGCCCGTTCGCATCATAGTCCCGTATTCGCCCGGCGGCGGGCTCGATTTCATCGCGCGTCTGCTCTCGCAGCCGCTCAACGAGCGCTGGGGCGTGCCGGTGATCGTGGACAACCGCCCGGGCGCGAGCGGCATGGTCGGCAGCCAGATCGTGGCGAAGGCGGCGCCGGATGGCTACACGGTGGCGATGATATCCGTCGAGTTCATCACCGCGCCGCTGGTCTACCGGAAATCCCCCTACGACACCCTCAAGGATTTCACCGGTGTCGTCCAGACCGCTTCACAATCGTATCTTCTGGTGGTCCATCCCTCGGTGCCGGCGCAATCGGTGCGCGAACTGGTGGCGGTGAGCAAGACCCGCCAGCTGAATTACACCTCATCCGGGCTGGGCGGCATGGGGCATCTTTCGGGCGAGCTGCTGAAGCGGATGACCGGGATGCAGATGCTCTACGTGAACTACAAGGGAACGGGGCCCGCGCTCGCCGATACCCTGGCCGGCCAGATCCACGTCATGGTGGTCAATCCCCTGCCCGCCGTGCCGCACGTCAAGTCGGGCAGGCTGAGGCTGCTCGCCAGCACCGACGCCAGGCGCATCGGCACGATGCCGGACGTGCCGACCATCGCCGAATCGGGCGTTCCCGGGTTTTCCACCAACGGCTGGAACGGGATCCTCGCGCCGGCCGGAACGCCGAGAAACATCGTCCGCGCGTTCAACGAGGCGGTCGCCACGATCATCAAGTCGCCGTATGGCACCGATCGCATCGTTGCCGGCGGCGCCGAGCCGGCCGGCGGCACGCCGGAACAACTGAGTGCGATGATGCAGGCCGACCACAAGCGCTGGTCGGAAATCGTTCGCACCATGAAAATCGATGGCGAGTAGGACAACCGGCTCCGTCCGGAAAGCCGGTCGGGCCTGCGTCCCGCCAATCAACCTTCGAGAGGAGTCACAGTGGCAAATCCAGACTTGAGAGACTGGCTCGCGCAAATAGAGGCCGCGGGCCTGCTGCAGAAAGTGAGCGGCGCCGAGCGCATGGAGGAAATCGGCGGCATCGTCGATATCTACCAGCGGCAGACGGGGCGTCCCACGCTGCTGTTCGACGACATCCCCGGCTACCCTCGCGGCTACCGGGTCGCGGCGAACATCCTGATGGGCGTCAAGCAGATCGCGCTGACGTTCGGCATGCCCGCGAGCTCCACTGAGATGGACCTCGTCAATTACTGGCGCAAGTACCTGGACGGGTCGATGGCGATCCCGCCGGTCACGGTCGAGACCGGGCCCCTGTTCGAGAACGTCGCCACCGGCAGGGACGTCAACCTTGCGAAGATCCCAACGCCGAAATGGCACGAGGACGACGGCGGCCCCTACATCGGCACCGGCTGCATGGTCATCATGAAGGACCCGGATTCGGGCTGGATCAACTACGGCGCCTACCGCGTGCAGGTCTACGACGACCCGTGCATCGCGTCGGTGATGATATCCAAGGGCAAGCACGGCGACATCCTGATGCGCCGCTACCACGAGCGCGGCGAGCGCTGCCCGATCGCGGTCGTGGCCGGCGTGCACCCGCTGCTGTTCTCGATCGCCGGCATCGAGGTTCCCTACGGCAAGAACGAATACGACTCCGTCGGCGGCATGATGGGAAAGCCGGTCGAGGTCGTGCTCGGCCCACAGACCGGCCTGCCGATACCCGCCAACGCCGAGATCGCGTTCGAAGGCTTCATCTCCCCGGACGATCGCATCGAGGAAGGCCCGTTCGGCGAATGGACCGGCTACTACGCCGGCGGCAAGGAGATGCAGCCGGTGATCCGCATCGAGACCTTCATGCACCGCAACGACCCGATCCTGCTCGGCGCCATCCCGGCGGTGCCGCCGTGCGACGACACCTTTTATCGCGGGACCTACCGCTGCGCCGCGGTCTGGCGCCAGCTGGAGGGCGCGGGCGTCCCCGGCGTGCAGGGCGTGTGGGCGCACGAGGCGGGTGGCAGCCGCATGTGGCTGACCGTTTCCATCAAGCAGATGTATCCCGGGCACGCCAAGCAGGTGGGGCTGGTCGCGTCCCAGTGCCACGCCGGCGCCTACGCCAACAAGTGGACGATCGTGGTGGACGACGATATCGATCCGGCGAACATGAACGACGTAATCTGGTCGCTGTGCACGCGCGTGGACGCGCGCGAGGACCTCGAGATCCTGCGCGGCTGCTGGAGCACCACGCTCGACCCGACGAGCTACCCGGAAGAGGAGCGCAGGCTGAACTCGCGCGTCGTCATCGATGCGTGCAGGCCCTGGGTGAAGCGCAACACGTTCCCCAAGGTTGCGCGGTCGAGCCGGCAGCTCGACGAGCGCATCCGGGCCAAGTGGGCCCATGTTTTGCCCAACACATAAGCGCAGTAGTTTGGAATTTTCATGCGTTGAGAGCAAATGAGAGATCCGGCACAGCAGTTGTTGCGCGCCATCGTGACGTTGGCTGCGCTGCTCGACATGGCTTCCGTCTACGCACAGCAGCCCTACCCGAACAAGGCGATTCGCGTCATCGTCGCCTTCGCGCCCGGCGGCATCGCCGATTTCGCCGCGCGCAGCGTGACGCAGAAGCTGCCGGAGGTCCTGGGCGTGCCGGTCGTCGTCGAGAACCGGCCGGGCGCAGGCGGCATCACCGGGGCCGAGGTCGTCGCCCGGTCGGCGCCGGACGGCTACACGCTGCTGGTGACGAGCATCTCCCACACGATCAATCCCAGCGTGCGGAAGAACCTGCCGTTCGATGCCGTGCGCGACTTCGCGCCGGTCACCCTGATCGCCGATGCCCCCAATTTCCTGGTGGTCCACCCTTCCCTGCCGGTGAAGACGGTCAAGGAGCTCGTCTCGCTGGCGCGGGCGCGGCCCGGCCAGATCACCTACGCCTCATCCGGCACCGGCACCTCCACGCATCTGTCGGGCGAGCTGTTCAAGTCGCTGGCGCGCATCGACATCGTGCACGTCCCCTACAAGGGCGGCGGGCCCGCGGTCATCGACTTAGCCGGCGGGCACGTGTTGATGATGTTCTCCACGCTGCCCTCGGTGCTGCATCAGGTCCGTGCCGGGAAGCTGCGCGGGCTCGCAGTCACCGGCGGCCGGCGCTTTCCCGCAGCGTCGGAGTTCCCGACCATGATCGAGGCCGGCATCCCGGGCTACGAGGTCAGCGGCTGGAGCGGCATGTTCGCGCCGGCGGGCACGCCCAGGGAGGCGGTCGGCCGGCTCGCGGCCGAGATCGGGAAAATCCTGCGGGCGCCGGAATTGAAGGAGCGCTTCTTCGTCCAGGGCGCCGAGCCCGTCGGCAACACGCCCGAGGAGTTCACCGCCTTCGTCAGGTCCGAGATCGCGAAGTGGAAGAAGGTCGTGGAGTCGAGCGGAATGCGGGCTGATTGAGAATTTGCCGGGCCAGTACCCGGCAATTCCTGGAAGTCGTCTCAAAAATAAAGAACAGAACTTAGCCGCAGATAAATGCCGTTACAACCTGTGCTTCAGGGACCCGATCGATATGTCAGATGCAGAGAATCAAGTTGCGCGGTCTCGGCCCCGTGGTGGTTGTAACGGCATAAACGCCGATAAACGCGGATTGCCTATTCTGCATTCATCATTCCGCGTTCATCATCGCTTTATCCTCCCCAACTTCATCTCTCATACAGTCCCCTCCCGGGGCCTGGTGACTTTCTTTTTGCTCGCCCATAAAAGAAAGTCACCAAAGAAAAAGGGCGCCCCGTTCGCCGCCACTACCTCGTGAACTCGTGTGGTGCCCCTGTGCTGCTCGACCGGCCCGGCGGTCTGCGCAACTCGCGCCAAGTCATCGTGCTAATCACGCCTCGGGCGGGTAATGTCTGCGGGATGGCGGGCGAAATCTAGGCTCGCCCAGTGCTCGACCGAAACCCCGGACCGGTCTGCGCTGCTCGGCGGCTCGCAGGGGCCCCAACTTCAAAGGCCGGTCCGC